>JBBQEA010000062.1:0-22711 GCA_038320245.1 Chitinophagales bacterium
AACCAACACTTCTGCCGCCTGCTTCTCTTGCACCTTTGTTAGCTGCTTCCATAATGCCCGGGCCACCTCCCGTCATAATTGTAAAACCTAATTGGGCAATTCTTGCAGCCAGTTCTTCTGTTTTCTCAAAGTACGAATGCCCGTCTTTAAAGCGGGCAGAGCCAAAGATGGTAACACAGGGCCCCGAAAAATGCAATGCTCTGAACCCTTTTATGAATTCAAAAAATACTTCTATTGCAAATTTTAATTCCTTCCAGCGGCTTTGAGGACCTGCTAAAAATTTTATTTCTGATGTAGTCATTTATTTTAATGATTTTGTTTATTTGGGGAAGGTAAATGTAATATCAATATTGTAAGCTGATTATTACAACATTTGCCAAAGGATTAAAGATATTAACGGTTGTTTATTTGCTACAATCAATAAAAAATTCCTTTGAGAAAATGATAGGAGTAATATTGTTTCGACAATAAGTCGCCACTTAATTTCTTCCAAAATTTGGAAAAGCCAGCTTGATTGTGGAAGAATTAAATTAAATGATTTGCTCGAATCCCTTTGCTGGCGGCTAATTTCAAACTGGCACAATGCTGGTTAAGTACCCGCCATATGAAAGTAGGAACAATGGGAACAATAATGTTGACCAACATTTTATCTATAGGAAAAGATCCTTTTACACTGGCTATTTATGAGCAACATTTGCGCAACGCAGGCTATGTAAATATCGTGTTGATTTTGGAGAGAGATACCTGTTTGCAATACCTGGATATAAGGCCTTGCGTAATTTTAATTGAAGTTGAAATGCTTGCTTTAGATGGTGCAGAACTACTGCAATCTATTAAGTTAAAAAGCCCTGATACTTATATTGTAATTATTTCTTCAAAGTCTAATTTGAGTAAGGCTGAAGCGTTATTGGATTTTGGCGTATTCGATATAATTGTTAAGGGGCAGTACATGGCAACTTCTATGATTGAAGTTTTAGAAAATATTAGGCTGATGAAAGTGCTGATGCATAAGGTGCCTGTTGAAAGGCGTCGGTATATTCCCAAATTTTTATAAACAGCTTTCTTATAATGCTAGTTTGTAGGTGCACATAATTCCCAGGTAAGCTGCTGTGCAATTGCAAAACTAGCTAAGAATACTTCCGTTTTATGTACGTTGCGGCCTGCTTATGCTTTTTGTAGATTTAAAAATTTACCAGCTGCCACTGCTTCCACCACCGCCAAAGCTACCACCACCAAAGCCTCCAAAGCCGCCGGAACTACCACCGCCGCCCCCTCCAAAGCCACCACCACTCCCGCCAAAACCTCCACCGGGAAATAATAGAGGAGCAAAACCTCTACGGCTCATAAAGGTTCCGCCACCACCACCTCTGCCACCACCAAATAATGACAGCAGTACAACCGCTATTATGATAAAGAAAATAATCCGGGAAAGGGGAGTGCCTTTTGATAATCGCTTATTGTAACCACTTGGTGCTACAAATTCTCCCTTGGTTGCCTGTATAATGGCATCAGTACCACGATCTATGCCACCATAGTAATCATTGCCTTTAAAGTTGGGTACAATTATGGTTTGGATAATTTGCTGGCAAACTAAATCGGGCAGGGATCTTTCGAGGCCATAGCCAGGTGATATATTTAGTTTGCGATCGTCTTTAGATATAAGTAGAACTACTCCGTTATTATTTTTTTTATCGCCTACTTTCCAGCTTCTCCCTAACTCTGTTGAAGCATCTGCAACATCCCTGCCATCAAGACTTTTCACTATTACCACCACTACCTGGTTTGTGGTGGTATCGTCAAACTGGTATAGTTTTCTTTCCAATGCATCCCGCTGTTCTGGTGTTAAAACATTGGCATAATCATTTACTAGCCGGGGTGGATTGGTCGGTGTTTTAATTATTTGATCAATAGAATTATTTTCCCCGTTTTGTGCATAAGTTAAAAACACACAAGAGAAAAGTACCAGTATGGAGAAGAGTTTTTTCATTGAATTATTCTAAGCGTATCATTTACCAAATACAATATCATCGGGCAGTTCATTTTTATCCGTATCAGCATTGTAAGGAAACTCACTTTTTAATGTTTCTCCTATTTGACGCACACAGTTTGCAATGCCAATGCTAATGTTTTCTTTAGTAAAGGCGGAAGTCATTTGTTTAACAGCGTTATCCCAATAGGGTGCACCAGCCCGCTGATAAATTCCTTCATCTGCAAACAAAGCCAATTCATGATCATCCATTGCGATGTAGAAAAGTACTGCATTCCGCTCCTGGGTATTTTCCATTTTTAGTTGAAAGAAAATTTCTTTAGCCCTGTCTACCGGATTCATAAAAGGGTTTTTGCTTTCCACAAAAATCCTGATCTCCCCACTGGTTGCTGTTTCTGCCAACCGGATAGCATCTACTATGTGCGACTGGTCTTCCGGCGAAAAGAAAACCTTCTTCTTTTTAAAAAATGGGAAAATATTCACGGCAGTTAATTAAATTTTACTTCTATTAATTTATCAGCACCGGCATCTGCTGTAAAGCCATCCTTTGCCTTAAAACCCAATATGCCACCTATAACATTTACCGGAAAACTTTTTACCGAACTGTTATAATCAGCAATTGCTGCATTAAAATCTTTTCGGGAAAATTTTATTCTACGTTCAGTGCCTTCAAGCTGAGCTTGTAATCCTGCAAATGCTTCAGTACCTTTTAATGTTGGGTATTTTTCAACAGTTATTAATAAACGACTTGTTGCACTGGCAAGGTCATTTTGTGCAGCTGTTTGTTTATTGAAATTTTCTGCGGTTGGTTCTCCCGTTGTTGTAGTAATGCTGCTGGCTTTGGCTCTTGCTTCTGTTATTTGCGTTAACACTGTTTGTTCAAAATCTGCCTGACCTTTTACTACATTTACCAGGTTAGGAATTAAATCTAACCTGCGTTGGTAAGCACTGTTTACTTCATTCCATTGTTTTTTTACCAACTCTTCTTTTTTTACAAGACTGTTGAATGTAACAATGCTGTAAATAGCTATTACAGCCAACACTGCGGCTACAATGTAGACAGCATAACTTTTTTTATTCATAGCGGGATGATTAGAATTTTACTTCTGGGGCTTTTTCTGCACCGGCGTCAGCCTTAAATCCTTCTTTTGCTTTGAATCCGAAAAGGCCACCTAAAATATTCATGGGGAAACTTCTAACCTTGGTATTATAAGTATTGATTTCGTCATTGAAAACCTTGCGGGAATTTTTAATGCCGTTTTCAATGCCTTCCAACTGACCTTGCAATTTTGTAAAGTTTTCAGTGGCTTTTAATGTAGGATAAGCCTCTACTGTGGCTAACAAGCGGCTTAATGAACCACTCAACTGTCCCTGTGCAGCCTGGAACTCAGCAATTTTTTCGGGAGTTAAATTTTCTGCATTGATGTTTACGCTGGTTGCTTTAGCTCTTGCCTCGATAACATCTGTTAAAGTTTTTTGTTCAAAATTGGCAGCACCTTTTACCGTGTTTACCAGGTTACCCACTAAGTCATTCCGGTTTTGATATTCTGTCTGCACGTTGTTCCATGCCTTCTTTACACTTTCATCTTGCTTTACCAAACCATTGTAGCCATTGCAGCCTAAAAAGCCAACGATTACTACGATGGCTAATGCTATTAACAAACCTGGACTTTTCATAATTTTAATTTTATTGTTAAGGGTTAAAAATACTTATTTAAATATGGTTATTCAATACTTCTGCAAATAAATAATTCTTAATCTTTAATTGCAGCAATACCCGGTAGTACTTTTCCTTCAAAATATTCCAGCATGGCGCCACCACCCGTACTAACGTAACTTACTTTATCAGCCAGGTTAAACTGGTTAACAGCTGCTACACTATCGCCACCACCCACCAGACTAAAAGCGCCGTTGGCTGTAGCTTCTGCAACTGCCAAAGCAATAGATTTGGTGCCATTTTGAAATTTCTCCATTTCAAAAACCCCCATTGGGCCATTCCACAAAATGGTTTTACTGTTGCGGATAACTTCGCTAAAAACACCCACTGCTTTTGGACCAATATCCAGCCCCATCCAGCCATCCGGAATAGCATCGCTCATGGCTACCTGCGTATCGGCATCGGCAGCAAATTTATCTGCACAAACAGAATTTTCCGGCAGGTGAATACTAACGCCTTTTTCAGTAGCCTTTGCCAATATATCAAGTGCCACATCCAAGCGGTCATTTTCGCAAAGTGAGTTGCCAATTTTACCCCCTCTTGCTTTGATGAATGTATAAGCCATACCACCACCAATAATAATATCAGTTGCTCTTTCCAGCAAATTTTCAATAATCAATATTTTATCAGAAACCTTTGCTCCGCCAATGATAGCGGTAAAAGGCTTTTCCGAATGATGCAAAACTTTTTCTGCGCTGGAAACTTCACTGTTCATCAACAGGCCAAACATTCTTTTATCTGGCGAAAAAAACTGTGCAATTACTGCTGTAGAAGCATGTGCCCGGTGAGCAGTACCAAAAGCATCGTTTACATACACATCTCCCAACTTGCTTAATTTTTCTGCAAATGCTACATCCCCTTTTTCTTCTTCCTTGTAAAAGCGGAGATTCTCCAGCAATAATACTTCGCCGGGCTTAAGCATATTGGCTGTAATTGCAGCCTGTTCTCCAATACAATCATCAGCAAAAAAAACATTGATACCCCCATCCCCTGAAGGGGAGGAAGAAGCACCTTCGTTCAAAAGTTCATGCAAATGTTTTACAAGATGCTTTAAAGAGTATTTGTCGGTGGGGCCGTCTTTTGGTCTGCCGAAGTGACTCATTAAAATAACGCTTCCGCCATCACTTAATATCTTTTTAATAGTAGGAATGGTGGCACTCATCCTAGTGTCATCTGTAATATTGAAATTGGCATCTAATGGTACATTGAAGTCTACACGTACCAATGCTTTTTGACCTGCGAAATTGTTTGAATTGAAATTTATCATTGTTAATTTGTTATTTCTATGAGTTGTTGATTGGTTTTAGAAAGTAATTTAATTGCGTCAGGAAAATGATTGTTGAAAATTTCTTTTAATTGTTTATTGGTAACATTTCCAATGTTCATATATAAAACTTTGGGTAGGGTGCCGGGAAAGTCTGTCATCTCAACAAAATCATAATCTTTTGTGGTAATTACAACAATGCAGGGATTGAGTGCGGCCATTTTAAAAACCTCATAATCTTTTGTGTTTTCAAAATTCAACTCGCTGAAAGCCTTTGCTTTGAGTTGATGTTGATCCCTTATCCATTCTGCCAATACTGAGAGAAGGTTCAAGTCAATCCAAAATTCCAATGAATCAGGCTGCATTACTGTTTATTTTGATGACCGGGTGATTGATTTTTTTTGCTGCATAAAGTAAGGCAGCCTTAATATCACTTTCCTCAAGAAATGGAAAGTCTTCCAGCAATTCTTTTTCTGTCATACCTGCTGCAAGATATCCAAGCAAGTCGGCCACCTGAAAACGCATTCCCCTTATTGTAGGCCTGCCCCCCATCAATCCTGGAATGGCAGTTATACGCTTTAATAATTCTGTATCCATAAATAAATATTTGTGGTATAAAGATAATCATTGCAAATAGAAAAATCTTGCCGAAAATAGATAGGCTAAACTTTGAAGAAATTACCTCTGCTATTTTCCCAGCGCCAACCGGATAGCTTTTTCTGCAAGTACGGCCATTACTTTGTAACCGGCTTCATTGGGATGCACCCCATCGTTTCCATAGGCTGCTTTTAAACCATTTTTTTCGTCTGCCATTGCTGAATGGTAATCGAGGTAAATGCACTTGCTTTCCTTCGCAAATTGCTTAATCCATTTATTGAGGGTAATAATTTTGTCAGCAGGCTGCTGGCCTGGTTTCCAGGGGTAATCAAACACTGGTAAAACGGAGCATAAAACTACTTTGATTTTATGCTTCAATGCTAATTCTGCCATCGAAGCAATATTGTCTTCAATCATCTCCAATGTGGATGGACCGGTATTGCCTGCAATATCGTTGGTGCCTGCCAAAATCAATACGCATTTTGGGTGCAATGCAATCACATCTTGCCGAAATCTCAATAACATTTGTGGGCTTGTTTGTCCGCTGATGCCTCTGTTGATGTAAGGCTTTCCTGCAAAGAAAGATGGCATGGTACTTAGCCAGCCGGAGGTAATGGAATTGCCCATAAAAACAACTCTTTTTTCCCCGGTTGCCGGCAGCCCGATGGTTTTATTGTCTTCTTTAAATTGTCCGAGATTTGCCCAGTCCTGTGAGTAGCCTGTTTCAGTCATAATAAAAAATAGTATAAGTAAACAGCAGCAATTTTTTTTGATTAACATTTTTAAATAAAAGTTAGCAGGGATTGTGATTTTAGATAAGGTTTTTATTCAGCTCTAAAGATACGTTCTGAAAATAAAAAAGAGGCTTTCAGTTTTATGAAAGCCTCTGCTGATTAATTTATTTTTTTGTGAAAGCAGTAAAGTAACCTGCTTCCGTTTTAAAAATTAGAAGGAAGTTTAAAAACTATTTGTTTTTTAAACCTGCAAAATAATTAACGGTACGTACCAACTGCGATACATAACTCATTTCATTATCGTACCAGCTAACTGTTTTTACCAGTTGTTGATCGCCTACGGTTAAAACTTTTGTTTGAGTTGAATCAAACAAAGAACCGAAGGTAGTACCGATTATATCCGTGCTTACAATTTCATCAACATTGTAGCCAAAACTTTCATTGCTGGCGGCTTTCATAGCTGCATTGATTTCTTCGGGAGTAACTTTCTTATTCAAAATAGACACCAACTCAGTTAAAGAACCGGTAATAACAGGAACCCTTTGTGCACTGCCATCCAGTTTGCCTTTAAGCTCTGGTAACACCACACCAATTGCTTTTGCAGCACCGGTACTGTTAGGTACAATGTTGGCTGCGGCCGCTCTTGCCCGGCGTAAATCTCCTTTTGGATGAGGTGCATCCAATGTATTTTGATCGTTGGTGTAAGCGTGAATGGTAGTCATGATGCCATTGGCAATACCGAATGAATCGTTTAAAACCTTGGCCATTGGTGCAAGACAGTTAGTGGTGCAACTTGCACAACTAATGATGGTTTCGTTGCCATCTAATATGGAATGGTTTACATTAAATACAACTGTTTTTACATCTCCTGTTGCTGGGGCAGAAATTACTACACTTTTTGCGCCGGCTGTAATATGTGCTTCTGCTTTTGTTTTATCTGTAAAAAAACCTGTGCTTTCAATAACAACATCCACTTCATGAGTTCCCCATGGAATTTGTGCCGGATCTTTTTGTGCGTATATTTTTACTTCGTGTCCATTTACTAAAATAGAATTTTCGGTAGAGGTAACTTCCTGGTTAAAACGGCCCTGTGCACTATCGTATTTTAACAAATGTGCCAATACAGCAGGACTGGTTAAATCATTGATGGCTACTACATCAATACCCTGCATGTTATAGATTTGACGAAACACCAAACGGCCGATGCGGCCAAATCCGTTGATAGCAACTTTAACTGAACTCATAGTTGAAATGTTTTTAATTTTTTAAACGGGGCAAAGGTAATGATTAGTAACATAAAAAAAATTCCATATTTACCTAGGGATCGTTCCCTGGTAAAACGAGTTCCTTTTAGTATTAATAACTGCACAGTGCCAGTTTAGCTTTCGATTTTAAAGCCCGGTATATAAGTTTCTAATGCCCAATTTTAAGCGCTTGTAAACACTAAAGCAGGTTAATTATTCAGGTTTAAAAAGTTTTGCATCTACCGGTTTGTTGATTTCAATTTTATCAAAAGTAGTTCCTCCACCAGCCCTGCCTTGTCCCGCAGGATTTTTTGTTTCAATGTTGTGGGCGAACACAATACCATCCACAGCTTTGTAATCAGCATAAAGCGTAAACACTTCCGTTTCTGTTTTGCCAGCTCCTACAGCACCTCTTCCACCTGCTTTTGCGGAAGATTGTGTGATTAAATAAGTAGTTGCATCAATCCAGTATTTGATTTCTTTGCCGGCTTTGGTGGTAAGCTTTATTTTATAGCAGGTATTTCCATCAACAGTATCTTTTCCTAACAACTCTGTCGTATTTCCTTTTGCGATATAGTCTACCAATGGTCCGGCAATATCAAGTTCGGTTTGCATACCAGCCAGTGCTTCATCGGGCATTTTGGTGGGAGTTGGAGAGCGCATGGGAATAAACGACCAGGCTTCTTTTTCTGTTATCAGCATAAACCCGTTGGTGCCGCCCATTTCAAATTCTGTACGGCTAAGTTTGCCTTGTTCTTTGGTGATTTTTACTGCCACTTCATTACCCATCATTTCACGACTGCCCTCCATATAAATGGATTTAATTGAAAGCAGTTTATCTTTTCCACCACGGGCTTTTTCATATTTCTCAATCACGTCATCTACTGTTTGCCCGCTGGCAAATTGTACTGCAACCAATAAGATAATTAACAGACCAAATAAAACTAAGTTTCTCATGTAAATAATTTTGTAAGATGAAGTTCAGTGCCAAATCAAGCCGTAAAATTAGTTGATATATTGCTACTAGAAATGAGTGGTGTTATGCACAGTACAAATAAATTCTAACAACAAAGCAGCTTACATTTGTGTACAATCAAAAAAGTTTTCATCATGATTCAAAAAATTACGGGTAAGGTTGTTGACATTCTCAATAAAAATATATTGGATGCGGAAGTAGTATTTGATAATGTAAATATCATTTCCATCACGCCAACGATTTTACCAGCCAATACTCCTGTAAACTATATCCTGCCGGGATTTATCGATAGTCATGTACACATTGAAAGTAGTATGCTGGTGCCTGCTGAATTTGCAAAACTGGCCGTAGTACATGGCACTGTAGCAACCATCAGCGATCCGCATGAAATAGCCAATGTATGCGGTATAGAAGGGGTAGAGTTTATGATTGAAAATGGCAATACGGTTCCATTCAAATTTAATTTTGGCGCACCAAGTTGTGTGCCTGCAACCATATTTGAAACAGCCGGTGCTGCACTCGATGCAGTTGCGGTAGATGCATTGTTGCAGAAAAAAGAGATTTTATACCTAAGTGAGATGATGAACTTCCCCGGCGTATTATTTAAGGATAAAGAAGTGATGGCGAAAATTGCAGCTGCAAAAAAATATGACAAGCCGGTAGATGGTCATTCACCGGGATTGAGAGGTGCAGATGCAAAGAAATATATTGATGCTGGCATTAGTACCGATCATGAATGTTTTACTGCTGAAGAAGCACTGGAAAAACTTCAATACGGCATGAAAATTTTGATAAGAGAAGGAAGTGCCGCTAAAAATTTTGAAGCCCTAATTGACCTGATGCAGGATCATTATAAAAACATGATGTTTTGCAGCGATGATAAACATCCGGATAGTTTGGTGGATGGACATATAAACCAATTATGTGCAAGGGCTGTGGCTAAAGGCATTGATGTTTTTAAGGTATTGCGGGCAGCCTGTATCAATCCTGTCTTACATTATAAAATGAAAGTAGGCTTGCTGCAAGTGGGTGATACGGCAGATTTTATTGTGGTGGAAGACCTCGTTAATTTTAAAGTAAATCAAACTTATATCAACGGACAATTGGTGGCTGAAAATGGCAAGTCGTTAATTGAAACAAAACCCTGTGGGATTATTAATCAATTTAATTGCGCAGAAAAAATGGTGGCAGATTTTGAAATACTGCAGCAGGGCGAAAAAGAAATTTTTGTAATTGAGGCATTGGAAGGTCAACTAATAACGAATAAATTAATGGCTGTTCCAAAAATTGAAGATGGAAAAATAGTAAGTGACATTGCAAACGATGTTTTAAAAATTGTAGTGGTTAACAGGTATAAAGATGCACCTATTGCAAAAGCATTTGTAAAAAACTTTGGTATAAAACAAGGCGCCATAGCAAGTACCGTAGCGCACGATAGTCATAATATTATTGCTGTAGGTGTAGATGATGAAAGTATTTGCCATGCCATAAACCTTGTTATAAAAGCACGAGGAGGAGTAAGTTACTCCAAAGCCTCCCCTGCGGGGAGGTTGGAGGGGGCTGTTTTACCATTACCTGTTGCCGGATTAATGAGTAATGAAGATGGCTATAAAGTAGCCAATGATTATACAGCGATTGATAAAATGACGAAGGAAGTTTTGGGCTCTACGCTGGCAGCACCTTTTATGACCTTGTCTTTTATGGCATTGCTGGTAATACCGCATTTAAAATTGAGCGATTTGGGTTTGTTTGATGGGGATGAGTTTAGTTTTATTTAGAAATAGGGGAAGAAAAAAATTAGGCTGGTCCTGAGTTGGATACTAATTTTATTTAATAAATAATTGATACATTTATTAAATGACAGAATTCATCTTAGAGAAATTTTATCTTTTTTTCCAGGGGATAATACTGTTTCAGACTTTCTTTTTGGGGATGCTCTATTTTATTACAAACAGAAAGGATATCCTTTTTTATTCCATTTTTTTATTGCTATCTGCCATCTACTTTTTTCTAAATGCACCCAATACTTTTTTGGGTCTTAATGATGATGCTATATTTAATTCGTCCCTTTATGTGATTGGCAATATTCCCCTTATTATCATTACAAACCTGTTTTATATCCTGTTTCTTAAGGTTTTCTTTTCTGAAGTGTATAGCAACAAATTACTGGATAAAATATTTCACTTTGTCTTTTTACTAACGCCAGTTTTGCTGGCTGTTTTTTTTCTCTGCAGGTATTTTCAAATAGAGACGCAGCCAGTATTTTATTTTGTCAATCTTTTAACAGCAGGCGTTAGCATATTTATCATCATACTGGTTTTTCGGCACCGTAAGCCCAACACTAGCTGGGTGGCATGGGGTATGCTGTTTAATATTTTGGGTACTGCTTTAACCATACTGATGATTGTGCTGGAGCGGCAGGGTATCCGTAATATTATTACGCTTGGTTATCCTTTGATTTTTATGCGGCTTGGTATACTTGCAGATATGTTTTTTTACCAGGTAGCCCTGCTAAAAAAATGGCATTACCAGGAAAAGCAACTGGCTGTTCAAAGACTCGAAAAAGAACTGGCAGTTGAAAAAGTACGCAACCAGATCAGCAGCCAGCTGCATGATGATATTGGCAGTACACTCAGTGGTGTATCTATGTACAGCCACCTCACCAATAATCAAATCGAAAAAGGTGAACACGATAAAGCAAAAGCATCCCTCTACATCATTCAAAAATCTGCTAATGAAATGGCAGACAAATTAAATGATCTGGTATGGTCTGTAAATCCCAATCAGGATTCACTAACAATGTTGATGGAACGCATGGAACAGTACGGCCTGGATATGTGCGGCGCTAAGAATATAAAATTTAAAATGGATAGACCTGTTGCAACCTTCATGGCTGATTTACCAGCTCAGCAGCGATACCAGGTTTATTTATTTGTAAAGGAAGCAATCAATAATTCGGTAAAATACGGTGATGCCAGTTTACTACAACTTACTGTAAAAGAAGATAAACAAAGTCTGGAAATTACCATTAATGATAATGGAAAAGGCTTTGACTTGGATACAACAAAGCGTGGCAATGGATTGAACAATATGCAGAAAAGGGCGGATGAATTGGGCGCTGATTTTACCATACGATCAAATTTAAAGGCAGGTACTTTGATTTCACTGAAAGTAAAAATCACCTAATGGGGTATTGATGTTTAAAAGCAACGTATTTAGTTTTACAACACAATGGATATAAGGGTAGCAATATTTGAAGACAATAGCTTAATAAGAAATGCACTGACGGCTATTTTAAACAGCACGCCGGGCTTTGTTTGCTGTGGCGCATTTGAAGATGGTAAACGCTGGCAGCCCAACATACAACAATGCAATCCAGATGTATTATTGATGGATATAGAAATGCCGGGGCTTAATGGCATTGAACTGACTACACTTATCACAAAAGAATTTCCTGAAATAAAAATATTAATACAAACTGTATTTAACGATAGCGAAAAAATATTTCGGGCATTGTGTGCTGGTGCTTCTGGGTACATACTTAAAAATGATCCGCCACAAAAATATACCGAAGCCATCACCTCTGTAATGAATGGTGGTGCTGTTATGAATGTGGCAGTGGCAAAAAAAGTACTTGGTTTTTTTAGCAACAAACATATTACACCTACTCCACCCCCAACAGATGCAGACTTTGGTCTCAGCAGCCGGGAAGAAGAAATATTAAACCTGATGACCGAAGGCCTGGATTATAAAATGATTGCAGCAAAAACATTTATTAGTTACGAAACGGTACGAACCCATGTAAAGCATATCTACAAAAAACTCCACGTTACCAGTAAAAGCGAAGCTGTGATGAAAGCTGCACAATTAAAGGCTTTTAGCAAATTCTAAAATACCCCAATGGGGTATTGCCATTGCTGGTTTTCAGTAGCAACTTTACTGCATTATTAAAAGTACACAGATGAAATTTATAATTTTAGCTACCCTATTTCTATCACTAAACTATACAATATCAGCCCAACAAAACGTGGGTATCGGCACTACCACCCCCTCGGCCAAATTGCATATAAACGGCACTGTAAAAATAACCGATGGTAGCCAGGGTGATGGGAAAATACTAACGAGCGATGCAGCCGGACTTGCTAGTTGGAAAGCACCAGAAAAGTTATTTTTTAAAGTTGTTGGTTTTGAAGATAATTCAATCACTGTGCCGGCACATGATACTATCACTTTAACGAGTTGGAAAACGGTTACAGTAAATGTTAATGGAAACAGCCTTTCAGAAAATGGTCTTTTTAATAATGCTCAAGGCGAATACTTTGTTTTTAAAACTGGTTTGTACCGGGTGAGTATAAGGTTTTATGTAGTACAGGGAAGTAGTGATGGCAATCACATTTTAAGCATTGTGCAAAACACTACCGCAAGGGCCAGGTTAAATAAGCAACAGGCTGCAAGTGAAGAATTGTCTTTAACAACCATTTTAAACCTAAATGCAAATAGTAAAATAAGTTTTACTTATGAAAATACTTCTTCATCAAGCGTATACATCACCTCTAATTTTAGGCATGAGCTTGAACAACAGGAGTTTACTATTGAGAAACTTGATTGAGATAAAATAATTGATTGCAAGCTGATAAACTTTCAATCAATTAAAGTAACGGATTACCTATTGCAGGTACTCTTTGCCAGAAACTTATAATTTATAGAAGATTGTATCTAAACGAATTTCTAGTTGCTGTGATTCACATCAATATCATTCAAACTTTTTAAGTAACTCAGTGACATACTATTTCTGTTCAGCAGAGTCAGGTTTTAAAAAATGCAACGCATCACTCACAATGAAGAACAAAATATTTTTAAAAATTTTTGCGGTAGTCGGAATTTGCATTGGTGGTGCTTTTAAAGGTATAGCACAATACCAAAGTGTGATAAAGGTAAAAGCCAATATTAACCCCGGTGCGGCCAGTGCAAACCCTGCTAATTTTAAAGCTACCAGCAATATTATCTTGGGCACTAAAATTTTATATTTTACTGCAGACAATGGCACCAACGGCACAGAGCTTTGGAAAACAAATGGAACTAGTGCAGGTACCGTAATGGTTGCAGATATAAGCAATGTAGGTGCGGCAAGCTCTAACCCATTATCATTAGAACAAGGTCCGGGTATAAACACCGTTTACTTTAGCGCTAGCGATGGTACTAATGGCAGAGAACTCTGGAAAAGCGATGGCACAGCCGCAGGTACTGTAATGGTAAAAAATATTACGGCTGATGACCAAAGCTCAGCACCCAAAGAATTAACGTATTGCAATGGGGTTGTATTTTTTACTGCCGATGATAAAGTGGTAGGAAGAGAGCTTTGGAAAACCAACGGTACCAGCGGGGGAACTGTTTTGGTAGAAGATATATTTGTATCGGTTAACCCAAACCAAAGCAATCCATACCCTTATGGATTAACCAATGTAAATGACACGCTGTATTTTTCTGCGCAAGCCCATGTGGGTTTTAATGACGATCGATGGTTGTATAAATCGGATGGAACTGCAGCTGGTACGTATGGTATAACGACCAATTGCAGTAGTCAGCAATATCTACCACTTAATATAACGAAAGTTGGCAATGATATTTTTATGCGAAATCAAGCTACAGATCTATTTTGTAGTGGGGAAATTATCGGATCTGAATTATTAATCAAAAAACCAGCAGATAGTAAAGTTTCTGTGGTGAAAGATATTTTTACTGGTACCGGAAGCTCAAACATAGATTCATTAACGGATGTAAATGCCACCTGCTTTTTTTCTGCAACCAATGCTACTTCAGGCAGAGAACTTTGGAAAAGTGATGGCACCGAAGCAGGAACTGTAATTGTAAAAAATATTGAAACGGGTAATGCAAGTTCATCTCCGCAGTGGCTTACAAATGTAAGCGGCACCTTATTTTTTACTGCACAAAATACTGCCAGTGGCAGAGAGCTTTGGAAAAGCGATGGCACTACTGGCGGCACCGTATTGGTGAAAGATATTTTAACAGGCGCAGCTGGAAGTGACCCAACTGATTTAACCAACGTAGACGGCATCCTTTACTTTGTTGCCAATGATGGCATTAATGGTAAAGAATTATGGAAGAGTGATGGTACAGCGGCAGGCACAATGTTGGTATGGGATATCATGCCTGATACCAGCAGTTCCAATCCGCAAAACCTTACCAGCTTTGATGGAGAATTATATTTTAGTGCCGATGACGGCATTAACGGAAGAGAACTCTGGAAAACAAAAACCTGCGCAGCTATTACAACATTGGCAGGCAATGGTATTACAAATACCCAATCGGTAGCCAATCAATATTTTTACGATCCAGAGCGCTATGTGAATTTAATAGCCCGGTTAGTTCCGCAAAATGCTAACCCGATTAATGGACAAACCACGGCCAAAGTTTGGGTAGATGCAGTACAAACACCCGACTTTGTAAAAAGGCATTATCAAATTATTCCGTTGGCAGATACCAATACGGCTACAGCGAAAACTACCCTTTATTTTACCCAACAAAATTTTGATGATTTCAATGCCGTAAACCAGTTGAAGTTGCCCACTAATTCCGTAGATGCCGCAGGTAAAGCCAACGTACGCATTGGTAAATATGCTGGTACAAGCAATGATAACTCCGGCAATCTAAATAGTTATACCGGTCTGGCCTCGGTTATTAATCCAGTAGATGGCGACATTGTATGGGCTAATAGCAGGTGGGAAGTGAGTTTTACCAATACAGGTTTTGGTGGTTTTATCCTGCAGACAAAACCTACAGCATTAGTTTACAGTTATACGTTTACAGGCAATGGTAATTGGAGTAATGCTGCGAACTGGGCAAACAATATGGTTCCACCAGCTTCTTTACCAGCTGCGGCTATCATCTATATTAACCCGGTTGCCGGCGGTCAATGTTATCTTGATGTGCCGTATTCAGCCAGTTCCGGTGTATCGATAATAATTCAACCTGGTAAAAACTTTATCATTCCAGCATCATTGCAAATTCAATAATTTTTTTTCTTTTAAAATGGAATTACAACCTGTTACTTTAAATGAACCTAACCCCTTTTTTGTTTCATTTGGTTATTCAAGTTCTACAGAAATCACTAAGCCCATTTTGGAGCTGGTACATTTATAATTAATCATTTTCCCCTCAGCTGTACCAAATAAGGATGAGAAAAATTTAACAGCTGGAAGGAATAATTGGTTTTTGATAAACCTAATAGCTCTTTTTCTCAACCAATGAAAAAACAATCGATGATGCAACTGAAAGGATAAGACTGAAAATTAATGCCCACCAAAAACCATCTACCCTTATGCCATCCATTAGTTTGTCGGCAAGTAAAATGATAAGCGCATTTAGTACAAATAAAAACAATCCCATTGTGATAATGGTGATGGGTAAAGTAAGCAGTACTAAAATTGGTTTTATAAAAGTATTCAGCAATGCAAGCACTATTGCAAGAATCAGCGCATCCGTAAAATTGGGAATGTGTACACCTTTTAAAATTATGCTCAATCCATAAGCTACAGCTGCTGTTATAAAAAGGCGGATGAGGAGGTTCATGCTAGTTGATTTTTTAAATGATAAATTAAATACTTGCTTTGTAAGGTAGTGCTATTTAGTATAGATAAAATAAAAAGAAGCTTTCAGCATAATCGTTACTAAAAAATTACGACCCAAACTGTACGCCGGTTTTAATGCGGCTAATTAATAAATTGTAAGTATTGCGTATAAGCCTGTCTGCAACCTGTGCTCTTGAAGGGGGTTGCAGGTTGGCATTGTTGTTTATCCTGTTCCAGTCCTCGGGTAGCAATGCTCTGCTATCTCCTGTATAAGTGGCTGTAACAATGCGCCAGTCGTCATTACCCGGAAAACGATCGTACAATAAATTATTACCAGTTGCTAGATCGTATATACGGCATTCCAACGTTGCCCTGCTTTGCATATACCTTGTATTTGTATATACAGTGGCATTTACCGTTTGATAAATTGGTTTGGGTGGTGTAGTATTGGTGGTGCCGTTTTCTACCTGTGCACTTCGCCGGGTTGATGAGCGGCTATTAAAAACCTGGCCAACATACAGTTCTGTAAAATTTAATTCCACTATTCTGTCGGCCCTTATTTGCCTTGTGTTGGCATCCCAATCAGAATAAAAACGTACGTCCCGGTACGATTGAGAATTGAGATCGCTGATGATCTGTTGCTGCAGCCAATCGTTTTGAAAGCCCCAGTAATCCCAGTTTTGGTTGTAATAATTGGCAGCTCTCACAACTACATTTATGGTTGCCTTTTCTGTAGCTTCTCTTATAAGATTTCTAACATCCTCGTACCCTGGTATAATGCTATTTGCTTTATTAAAATTATCCAATGCACTCCTTGCGGCCTGCCGGTTATCCATATTCAAATCTGCCAGCCCCTGGTTGTAAAATTCTTTGGCTGCAGTTTTTTTAGCCTGTGCAATGACGAATGTGGGATCCCAGGGTTGGGGTACTAAATTTTTTGCAGCGGGCGTGGCAATAATTTTGTCATGCAACTGCAGCATTACACCCCATTCCTTTACAAGCCGCAAATACCGGTCGCCGGGTGCAAGAAAGCTAAAGTCTGCAGCGGTTAAAGGTTGCCTTTTATCCAACACCACCTTGTAAGCCTCCGGCAATAGTTGGGCTGCAGCATTATCATTACTGTTTTTAGCAAGTCGTTCTACCAGTTCAAATACACTGGCATCTTCGGGGGTGTAGTACTTTTTAAGTTTATTGGAAGGCCCGCAACTTATGAAGTATACTGCAATAAAAAGAAAGATATTTTTCATACTTTTTAACTTTAAAAAAATGGATACATGTAATCATGCGCTTTTTTTATTTATGGTTTTATAATATCTAAATCTATGCCATATAAAGGAGGCTTACGCAAGGTTACAGATGTTTAAAGGTTAATTATTTTGTAACAACTGCTCAGTGTATTTATATTCAGTATCTTCCCCATCCTAATTAAAAAAGAATTATGAACCGACTCAAGTTTTTTGTAACGATGCTGCTTGCACAAATAATTTTATCTTTTTCGGCTTTTGCCCAACAAAAACAATTTAAAGCCTTATTGGTAACTACTACAAGAGGTTGGCACCACGAGGCACAGCATGCAGGCGTTTTAGCGATTCAGCAATTGGGTATTAAAAATTTTTTCGACGTAGTATTATTCGAAGACCCCAATGGGTTTACCGATAAATATGTGGAGCAATTTCAAGTCATCATTTTTTTACATACTACCGGTGATATTTTTGATTCAGCTCAACAAAAAGTAATGGAACGATTTATCCGTTCCGGTAAAGGATTTGTTGGTGTGCATAGCGCATCAGATACTGAATACGATTGGGATTGGTATACAAAACTCGTTGGTAGAATGTTTCACATCCATCCTGTTATACAAACCGCTAAATTAAAAGTGCTTGATGCCCAGTTTCCAGGCCTCCAGGATTTTGCGAATGGTAAAATATGGACGGATGAATGGTATGAGTTTGGCGCTGAAAAGGTTCCCGACCTGCACTACATTCTGGGTGTTGATGAAGCAACTTATAATCCAAAAGTAGATTGGGGTGCAAAGAAGGGAGAAGGTATGGGAGCATTGCATCCGCTTGCCTGGTACCATAACTATGATGGGGGACGTTCTTTTTATACTGCACTTGGTCATATACCGGCAATTTTTGGAGATCAGGGTTTTCTAAATCATCTGTATGCAGGTATTCTTTGGGCTGCTACAGGCAAAAAATAAGGCAGCCTGTATGAATGAGCATCGCACTGTTTAACGTGATACGTTACTATTAATAAACTTAATGCTATCTTTTGCCATCCTGCCACCGACAGCGGTAAATAAAAAGGGCGGCAATGGCTAATGGCGTCAGGTCAGTATAGTTAACAAATGGCCCAACAATCGCAAAAGAACTTAATCGTAAATAGTTACTCAATATAGCAGCACCTGCTTAATAATTTGTTTCTGTAGAATTTTAACCTGTATCTTTCTTACGTTGCTTAAATTTAAAATAACCGCAATACTATGAAGTGGACGTACATCGGTTTAATCGCCTATATATTGGTTGTAATATTTGTTTGCCTTCGGGTTGTATATGAAACAAGGAGCGCTACCAAAACTATGGCATACCTCATGCTCTGCATTTTTGTACCGGTGGGAGGTATTATCTTTTACATATTATTTGGCATCAACTACTGGAGACGAAAATTGTACGATAAAAAATCTGGGGAAGATAAAAAAATGCTGGACAAGCTGAAGAGAGAAATGTCTGCATTTGCTGCGGAAAGTATTACGCTATCGGATATGGCGGCTGACGATAATAGAGAATTAGCCCAGATGCTGGCAAATGAACTTCATAGCCCGCTTACAAGAAGAAACAAAGCAAAATTGTTAATTAATGGAGAAGAAAAATTTCCCGAAGTATTACAGGCCATCAGCGATGCAAAACATCATATTCATATTGAATACTACATTTTTGAACAGGATGAAATAGGTCAGCAAATTCAAGATTTACTTATAAAAAAAGCAACCGAGGGTGTGGAGGTACGTTTTATATACGATGATTTTGGCAGCCCTTCCATTAAGAAAAAAACAGAGAAGAGAATGAGAGATGCAGGGATAGAGATATACCCATTTTACAAAATATTATTTTATGTACTTGCAAACAGGATCAATTACCGAAATCACCGAAAAATAATTGTGATAGATGGACAAACCGCTTTTACGGGTGGCATAAATGTGAGCGATAAATACATCAACAACAAACCCGGAAAGTTATTTTGGCGGGACACCCATTTGCGGATAGATGGACCGGGTGTTTTTTATCTGCAATATCTTTTTTTGTGTGACTGGAATTTTTGCTGTGGCAAAATTTTACAACCCGATCAACTTCATTTTGTAGCGAATAAAGTTCATAACAATGACAGTTTTGTGCAGGTAGCTTCCAGCGGGCCAGATTCGTTGCAGCCTTCTATACTTTTTTCTTTGCTGCAGGCAGTTTACCTGGCAAAAAAAGAGATACTTATCACCACGCCCTATTTTATACCCGGAGATAGTTTGTTGGAAGCATTACGTGTTGCAGCTTTAAGCGGCCTTTCGGTAAAACTGTTGGTGCCGGGGATATCAGATTCAAAGCTTGTAAATGCGGCATCTAAATCTTATTACGAGGAACTGCTACTTGCAGGGGTGGAGGTTTACCTGTATCAAAAAGGATTTGTACATGCCAAAACTCTGGTTGCCGATGGCAGACTATCCGTAGTAGGAACAGCAAATATGGATTACCGAAGTTTTGAATTAAATTTTGAAGTAAACGTATTGCTCTACGACGAAGCGATATCTGAAAAATTGCGGACCGTTTTTTTTAATGATCTGGAAGATGCCCAAAAAATTGATGCGGATAGCTGGTGCCGGCGCCCTGCTTATCAACAATTGCCAGAAAAATTAGCCAGGCTATTTTCTCATGTTTTATAAAATTTTTTTTTGCTTTAGCCTTTTGCCTGGTCTGTTTTAATATCCCCATTTTTTCATTATACCAAGGTCTTCCTTAGCACAATCAATGGGCGCCTTGCCTTGGTAAGATTCCTGTTCAATAATAAAATGAATGGTACCTCCTGATTTTTTTGCAAGATCCACAACTTCTTTAACCGGTATAATACCTTTACCAAGGATGGTACTCTCATATTTACCGCCCATTTCTCCATCACCGGCAGATTTTATTTCATCTTTTACATGCAATAGTTCAAACCTTCCGGGGTATTGTTTAATGATATCCGCCGCAATGCCTCCAGCGTGGTACATATTGCCGATATCCAGCTGTTGTGTAACCAGCGCCGGATCTGTATTTTGGAGAATGATGTCAAATATTTTTACATCATTGAGTTTTTGACTAAATTCAAAATCGTGATTGTGGTAACCAAATTTCATCCCGGATTTTTTGCATAACTCGCCACTCTTATTAAACACCTCCATATACTTTTTTAGGTCATCAAAAGATTTACGGTTTTCATCATCCAGCCAGGGGCTGATTACATATTGCTGGCCAACTATTGCAGCATCTTCTACCGTTTGTTTCCAGACATCTGTAAAATCATTTTTTGCGGCATCCCAATGTTTCGCATCCATAGTAGTGTGTCCGCTGCGCATTTTTAATCCAAGACCATCCAGCAATTTTTTAAATTCTGCTGCGGTATAGCCATAAAATTTTCGGTCTACATAATTGGCATGTTCCACATATATGTAGCCCATTGCAGCCAATTGCTTTAAAGTTCCTACCGGGTCTTTCTTCATATCATCCCGTACAGAATACAATTGAATACCTGTTATTACGCCACTTTTTTTTGCGGCGAAAATATCACAGCCCAAAAAGGCTGTACCAGCCATCGTAAGTGCACTGCCTTTAATAAATGTTCTCCTTGAAGTATTCATAAAAAAGATTTAAAAGATTAAGCTAAAACTATTGTAAATAATTGGCTAATTAGCCTGAAAAGCAATCGAATGTCCGAATGTAGGTTTTTTATTAATTCATACCCACTAAAATATTTGGCGGATGTTGTGTAGGGTATTATCTTCGCCTTCCTTTTCAAAGGAGAGCAAAGAAACCCTATTTATTCACAACCCAAAAAAATTTCTATTTTTTATGGCTGTAAAAATGAGACTGCAACGTCACGGTTCAAAAAAGAGACCGTTCTACTTTATAGTAGTTGCAGATGGCAGAAGTCCACGTGATGGCAAATTTATTCAGAAACTAGGTACGTACAACCCACTTACTGTTCCGGCAACCGTTTTGATTGATCGGCAGAAAGCGTTGGATTGGTTACACAAAGGTGCTCAGCCTACTGACACCGTTCGTCGTATCCTTTCCTTCAAGGGCGTATTGTTCCTGAAGCATTTGTTAAGAGGTGTAAGCTTAGGCCTGTTTGACGAAGCTGTAGCAATGCAAAAATTTACTGCATGGAGTGCCGAGCATGATGCTCACATTGCCAAGCGTTCCGGAGCTCATAAAAAAGCCCGCCAGGATAGCCGCAACGTTCCGGTAGTAAAGAAAGTTGCAGAAGCACCAGCAGCAGTTGTTGCAGAAACACCAGCAGCAGTTGTTGCAGAAACACCAGCAACCCAAGAAGAAGAAACTAAAACAGGCGAATAACTACCGCTGTCCGGTTACCTCTTTTCAGCAATTTCGTTTTTCGGAATTGCTTTTTTTATGCCATAACTTTCCATATCAAACTATGTTCAACTACCTTCAATAATAGTCAACATTTACCTGTTGCTAAAATATTAATAAACCATGTTCAACCATTTTCAACAACATTCAACATTTTCCAATTAATAGGATTTTATTAAACCAATTTCAACGGCATTCAACATTGCCAAATTGTTAAACCATATTCATCCATATTCAACAACTTTCAACATCTCCTTATTGATAAACTATGTTAAACCATATTCAAACAATTTCAACAACATTCAACATCTCCCAATTGCTAAACCATTTTCAACAACGTTCAACATCTTCCCATTAAATAAACCATTTTAAACAACCTTCAACATTCCCCCATGGCTCAATACTTTAAAATAGGAAAACTAGCTGCCAGCTTTGGCTTAAAAGGCGAGTTGGTTTTGCAACATAGTCTTGGTAAAAAAACAACTTTAAAAGGCCTTGAAACTTTTTTCCTGGAAGAAGGTGCTGATAATTTTATGCCTTATTTTATTACGGGCACTTCCATAAAAAATGATGCTGAAGTATATGTGCAGGTTGATGGTATTGTTACCAAGGAGGCTGCCAGAAAATTAACTCCAAAAGAAGTATGGCTCACTGCCGAGGACTTTAAAAAATTTACTGCTGCATCAGCACCTATTTCCATGCTGGGTTTTAGTATGATAAATAACGGGCAAGATTTGGGAGAAATTGTTGAAGTAATTGAACAGCCACACCAGTTATTATGTGCTATACTGCTGGACGGCAAAGAAGCGCTGATACCTATTCATGAAGCATCGCTCGAAAAAATTGATAAAAAAAGCCGGAAGGTATTTGTAAAACTTCCGGATGGCTTGCTGGATATTTATCGGTGAAAATTATTGTAAATTAGTGGAGTGAAAAATACCCCTCAACGCATAGTAGCCCATTTTGATTTAGACTCTTTTTT
>JBBQEA010000063.1:0-22380 GCA_038320245.1 Chitinophagales bacterium
ATGTTAAAATTAAGAAACGCATGTCATTATAAGTGCTAATTGATAAAAATATCCGATATTTAGCGGCATTATTCTAATTCATTACTCATGTTCAAGACGATTTTTTTATCGGTCATTTTACTATCCGTTTTATCCTGTTGTATTTCTACCGCAGTTGCTCAGCCACCTACATGGACGATCGATTTGATAGACAAAGAAAAAAAGCCCGAAAAATTTAGCGAAAGAAAGTTAGGCTCCGAAAAAATGGCGGAAAAAAAATTCACCTGGATACGGCATTTATTTCAAAATAATTTTACCCGTTACAATTACTATTTTAATGCCAATAATAAAATAAATACAGTTTTAGAAAGGGCTAAGCTTGATCAAAAAGATGACTACACCAAATTAATTGGTTACTACCCTTTTACCCTGGAAAAAACAGCTTCGCAAAAAACAGAATTAGACTCTGTAATTTACAAATCCACTGCAGGAATACTATTCCACGATTTAAGAAATGACTGGATAGATAACATGTACCTGTTGATGGGCAAAGCTTATTTTCTTAGAAAAGATTTTGATTCAGCAGCAGCAACTTTTCAATTTATCCAATACAATCTTTTTCCCCGTAAAAAAGATGAAGATGGTAACAGAGTTATAGGCGCTTCTGAAGATGCCAGTAACAGTAAAATTAGTATTGCCAATAAAGAGAAACAAAATATTTTACAAAAAATAACCGCTTTGCCACCTAGCCGAAATGATGCGCTCGTTTGGCTTGCCAAAACCCTGATTGAACAAAATGAAATGGGTGAGGCGTCTGGTTTACTACATACATTACAGGAAGATCCCAATCTTCCTAAACGCCTTGTCGACGACCTGAACGAAATAAATGGCTATTGGTTTTACAAACAAAATATTTTTGATAGCGCAGCTGTATACCTGGAGAGAGCGTTAACCAATATTGAATTTAAAGAAGACAAAGCAAGGGCTGAATTTTTATTAGCGCAACTATATGAGCAAAATAAACAATTCGGTAAAGCAACTGCTTATTATGAAAAAGCTTCCATACACACAACCAATCCCCTGATGAATATTTATGCCCAGCTTAACAATGCTAAAATGAGCAAGGGCAATAATTTGGAAGATTTATTTACCGGCATTGAAAATCTGATGCGACTTACGCAAAAAGACAATTTTGAAAACTACCGGGATCTGCTTTACTATTCCGCCGGCGAACTTGCCATCCTAAAACCAGATACAAATCAGTCAGTCATATTTTTAAATAAAAGCATTCAATACAACGAAAACAACTTAGTACTCAAAAACAAGGCTTTTCTGCAATTAGCTGAAATAGCTTACAAACGCAAGGAATACGAAGATGCATTCAGGTTTTATGACAGCCTTCAATCTGGCGATACAACTTTAAATGAAACGCTTAAGGAAATACAGGACAGAAGAAATTCTTTGAGCAAAATTGTTGAAAAGCTAAAAATTATAAACAGGGAAGATAGCTTACAGAGAATTGCAGCCTTGCCCAAGGCTGAAAAAGAAGCATTTGTAAAAAAATTATCCAAAAGATTAAGGAAAGAAAAAGGGTTGAAAGAAACAGATAACTCAACAGATGGTAGCGGCCAGCCGATAACATTTGCCAAAGATAATAATGCACCTGTTGACCTGTTTGCCAACAGTAGCAAGAACTCAACTGATTGGTACTTTTACAATGCGTCAGCCAAATCTAAAGGATATGCTGATTTTAAACGCAAATGGGGCATAAGGCCAAATGCAGATAACTGGCGTAGAAAAGCTGCCACCAATACGCTTACTGCGCCAAAACCACAGGACGATGCACCCATGCTAGGTAATATGAACCCCGATGACCTTGATACACCGGTAGCAGATAACAGCAATAAGATTGCCAAATCAAAATCAGGTAAAAAACCCGGGCAGCCCGGCGATACCAACGAAGCAAATGACGCAGCACAAGCAGAAGATATCAGTTACGAAGGCCTCATGAGTGGCCTGCCATTAACAGAAGAAAAATTAACTGCCAGTAAAAATCTTGTTGCAGTAAATCTATTTGAATTGGGAAAAATATTTCAGGAAGATGTAGAAGATTATGAAGAGGCTATCAAAACGTATGATCAATCGTTGGAGCGTTTTCCGGATTCAATGTATAATGGTGAATTGTACCTTGGATTTTATTTTTGTTATACAAAATTAGGCAACAAATTTAAGTCCGTTTATTATAAAAATTTACTGGCAGCAAAATTTCCAGACAGTAAATCCAATACAAAGGCAACCAACACGGTTGCAGCCAGCCCAAATGAAAAGAATCCGGAAGTAACAAAACGTTACCAGGACATTTACACACTTTTTATTGAAGGCAAATTTGAAGAAGCGGTTACAGAAAAGAAAAAAGCAGATAGTTTACATGGTAATAATTACTGGAGTCCGCAACTGCTTTATATTGAAGCTGTTTACCAGGTTAAACAAAAAAACGACAGTATTGCTACCGATGTTTTAAATAACATTGTCAGCCTATATCCTTCATCACCGCTTAAAGATAAAGCAGAGCGCATGATTGATGTTTTAGCAAGACGAAGCGAAATAGAAAAATACCTGACAGATTTAAAGGTAACCCGAATGAATGAAGACGATGTGATACAACCGGACAGGGTGGTAATGATACGCAACGATGCTAACCTGATAAAATCTACCAATACCTACGATAGTTTGCAGGCGCTTGCTAAAAAAACAGATACTACTAAAAATGTACAAAAAGATATATCAAATGTAAACCCGGCAGATACTGTTGCAAAAATTATAGCACCGGTAATCAGCGGGCCTTATGTTTTTAATACAGCAGTACCGCATTCGGTGTTGATGTTGTTGGATAAGGTTGATGGAACGTATGTAAATGAATGTAAAAACGCCCTCAGCAGATATGCCGGCGAATATTTTAGAAATGCTATGCTTACAGTAACCAAGGATGCTATTGATAAGGACTTTTCGTACATTAGTTTTGAAACGTTTGCTACAGCCGAGGAAGCGATGCAATTTTTATATAAAGTAAAAAAAGCAGCCCCCGATGAAGTATCCTGGCTACCTGCAAATAAATATTCATTTTTACTTATTGACAGTGAAAATTTACAGCGCCTGAAAACGACCAAAGATATCACCGGTTACAAAGCATTACTGAATAAACAATATCCGGGGCAGTTTAAATAAAACAGCAGCACTTAAGATACATTTGCACATCAACTATTCAACACGGCACAAACTATGAAGAAGTCAGTAAGCATATTATGGAAAGTTTTTTTTGGAGGATTGATATTTGTTGTATTGATTTTTACCTGCGCCAATTTTGGTTTATTTGGTAAAATGCCTTCATTAAAAGAACTGGAAAACCCGGAGGCAGATCTTGCCAGTGAAGTCTATTCAGCAGATGGCAAACTGATGGGAAAATATTATGCAGAAAACAGGAGTGAAATAAAATACAGTGAAATATCTCCCAATGTTATTAATGCACTAATTGCCACCGAAGATGAAAGATTTAAGGACCACTCTGGCATTGATGGCAAAGCTGTTGCAAGAGCTATTATTACAGGTGGCTCGCAAGGAGGAGGCAGTACCATTACGCAGCAACTGGCAAAAAATATGTTGGGCCAGGGGAAAGGCAATATAATAACCCGTGGATTTCAAAAAGTAAAAGAATGGGTTGTGGCCGTAAAATTAGAGCGCAATTTTACTAAAGAAGAAATAATAACGCTTTACCTGAACAGGGCTGCATGGGGCAATAATTATGGCATCCGCAATGCCTCCAGAACTTATTATCAAAAAGAACCGGCAGAGTTAAATATAGAAGAAGGCGCCGTTTTGGTGGGAATGCTCAAGGGATTTATTTACGACCCTATACGCCATCCAAAAGCATCTATTGACAGACGCAATACGGTGATAGACCAAATGAGAAACGCAGATTATATCACCCTTGAACAAGCAACTAAACTAAAAGCAAAACCACTCATTACCAATTATAAAAGGCCCGATGAATCGCTCGGTATAGCGCCTTACTTTAGGGCAGTATTGGCAGATAAATTAAAAGACTGGTGTAAGAATCATAAAAATATAAAGACAGGAGAGAATTATGATTTGTACAGAGACGGGTTAAAAATTTACACCACGATAGATTCAAAAATGCAGCAATATGCCGAAGAGTCTGTAGTTCAACACATGCCTGTTATTCAGCGAAAATTAAACGCCCTTTTGAAAAACAATGGCGACAGGATGTGGAAAGACAGGGAAAATATTATTGTAAATGCGATGAAAAGCAGCGAACGGTGGAGGGCATTAAAAGAAGAAGATGTAAAAGAAAAAGACATTCGTGCCTCTTTTTTAAAGCCTGTGAAAATGAAAGTGTTTGCATGGAATGCCAAGCGGGAATTGGATACCATCATGACACCAAGAGACTCCATAAAATACCACAAGCAATTATTACAAACCTCCTTTGTAGCTGCCGATCCTAAAACAGGCGAAGTAAAATGCTGGATTGGTGGAATAGATTTCAGGTGGTTTAAATACGATCACGTGACAGCCTCCAGGCAGGTAGGCTCCACCATCAAACCACTTATTTACACACTCGGAGTGCAGGATGCAGGTTATACTCCTTCCACGATTATTGAAGGTGGTGCAGTAAAATACGGAAATGAAATGAAGACCTTTAAAGGTGGTGGTGGTACATTGGCTAATTGCCTGGCCTTCTCAAAAAATACAGCTGCTATAAGGCTTATCAATCTGGTTGGTGTAAACCGTGTTATTGAATTTGCAAAAAGCGTGGGTATAAAAGCAAAACTTCCACCCTATGCTTCTCTTGCATTGGGTGCTGCAGAAATTCCGATGCTGCAAATGTTGCAGGCTTATACCATATTTCCCAACAAAGGATTTAATACAGAGCTGGCATTTATTACCAGAATAGAAGACAAAAATGGTAATTTATTGGAGGAGTTTATAACAGAGAAAAAGCAGGTAATCAACGAACAGGATGCATTTACGATGGTTAAGTTAATGGAAGGCGTGGTAGAGATTGGTACAGGCAGATCCCTTAACGGATATGATATACCGGCCCAAAAAGCTGGCAAAACAGGTACCACAGATGATAACACCGATGGATGGTTTATTGGATACACGCCGGAGTTACTGGCTGGCACCTGGGTGGGTTGCGATGACCCATTTATAAGGATTTATTCAGGCACATCGGGTGGTAACGAAATGGCGTTACCCAAGTGGGGTTATTTTATGAAAAAGGTATATGCTGATAAAACCCTTCCTTATGGCAACATTTTAAAATTTGAAGAGCCTGCTAACCTTGCCAATAATCCTATTTATGCTGATGAAAATTTTGTAAACCTTGCAAACAAAGGCGACAGCTCTCAATATGATGACCAGGGCAACGGAAATGCGGGCGACTTTATTGACGCTCCACTTACAGAGAATGCCAATACAGGCATACCCATTGAAAGTGAATTACCAAAGCCGGTAAAAGATACCGCCAGCAAGAAAAAGAATGAAGTACCCGGAGAAAAGCCTGCCGATAAAAAAAATGTTCCGGCTACCATAACGCCATTAAAACCAACGGATAAAAAAGATATTAAACCAGGTACTGCACCGGTTTTAAAACCAGTTGACAAAAATCAGAAGCCGGTAAAAAATGATAAGCCCAAGGCGGCAAATGATTACTAGTGCCAGGTGAATGGGCAATGGTCAATTGTTAATGGACAATATCCCGCAATTCACAATCCACCAATTTATGGTGATCGGGTCACAAACCAATCCATGATTTTATTTTTAGCATAACTCAAGCTCTATCTAAACGATGCCAAAGTAATTACGAAGGTGATTGACCTGGAGCTAATGGAGTTAGTTAAGTTCATAATACAGGCAAGGCATCTCAATATGCGTCACTTCGGATATTACAGAGCACTGACTTTGCGGGCGCACTGATTTGTTTAAAATGACAATTTTATCCGATAATATTTTCACTATAAAAAAGAATATGTATTATCCCGGAAAGACATAATATTAATTGCAGTTATTTTCAAACACAAACTTTTTCAATGAAAATATTTATCACGACTTTGGTCTTTTTTTGCTTTTACAATTGTTGCAAAAGCCAATCAATGGAGCTTACTGATTTTAATAAAGAAAGAATAAAACTTACACAGCAAAGCATGTTGGTGCTTGGAAGCTGGTCGGCTGCCAATTTGATTTATAGTGCTGTATCCGCAGGCTCAACTGTGGGCAGCGATAAATACTTTCATCAAATGAATATGATTTGGGGCGGTATTAATATTACACTGGCAGCTATTGGTTACCTTGGGGCTAAAAACCAGGATGGGCTTAGCTTTGCAAAAAGCCTTCAAAAGCAATCAAGTCTCGAAAAAACTTTTCTTTTTAATGCAGGGCTTGATATTGCCTACATCGCCGGCGGATTTTACCTGAAAGAAAAGTCCTATAATGATTTAAAAAATAAAGACCGTTACAAAGGGTTTGGCAACAGCATTGTGCTACAGGGATCGGCATTGTTTTTATTTGATGGCATCATGTATTTACTGCAGCAGCGGCACGGAAAAAAATTGAACAAATTGTCTGAAAAATTTCAACTAACAACTACCGCAAATGGAATTGGTTGTTTACTAAAAATTTAATATCAATTGGATTTTCTAAGTTATTCAAATGCTTATGTGCAAGGACACAAGTCGGCATTTACCACAGTTATCCCACACAGGCGTAATTTCAGCCAACACATTCCAATCTGTCGGGAGTATAAAAGATATTCAGTTTGGCATTATTGAATAGTAAGCGCACCCGGTACTACCAGGTTTTTGCCGGTTAAAACAGTCAGTGTAGCTCCAGCAGAAATATGCTGCGAAATATTTAACTGGCAACTTCCTCCAACAGCATGGTTAATTACAATTGCACTTCCGGATGGTAAAATTGCCGGTGGAATACTATTGTTAGCCCAATTGGCTGCAACATTCCAATTGCCGTTACCCGTAAACGTATAAGTAGTGAGCAAAGGCGTAGGGGTAACGCTGCAGTTTACAGAATTTGTGTTGATACTTAAGCCCCAGCCGGTAAGTTCGCCTCCATCACCATCAAAGGGATCATCAACTGTTAACGTCCAGGTACCAGTACTGTTTTCCCCATTAAATGCGGATAAGGCAGATTGTGGAATAACAGTAACGCCACCAATTGGCGGGCAGGGAAAGATAGCTGAAGAAGCCTGGTCATCCAGGTTAAGGCTGAAGTTAGCATCCTGACCACAAATGGCTTGAAATAAAACTACGCTTGTACCTGCCGGACTTTTAAGTGTAAATGTAAGATCCTGTATGTAGGAATGAGTTCCCACTAAACCCACTACATTTACATCCGTAATTACTACCCCCAAACTAGCTGGCACAATCAGGTTAGAATTAATATTAGCAGTACCAACAGCATTAATGACTTTTGGCACATCTCTACTTACCCTGCAAGTATTAATACCGGTTTTAAACCGATTAGGAGAAGCAGATGCCGCACCTGTACCACACAAATTTGTTGACTTTACTCTCCAGTAATAAACACTGTCTTCCCCTAAAGGGCTGGTAAGTATATAAGGAGGATTTATATTACTGATCGTTTGATAAATAATGGCAAAATTATTTGTTTTAGATATTTCCAACGTGTAGGAAGTAGCGCCTGCAACAGCACTCCAGTTAAAAGAAGGCTTAACAGGTAAACCGATAGCATCATTAGCTGGTGTAGTTAAAGAGGAAGGTGGAAAAGGTCCGGCCCCCACAATAAATGAAATATCTTTGGTTTTTGTTACAGCGCCTGCTACCCCGGTTATTTTTATTGTATAAGTACCAGCTGTTAAGCTATTTGTATTATTTAAGGTAACGGTTGTGCTACCCCCCGGAGCAATGGATGTAGCACCAAAAGATACCGTAGTACCTGCTGGGAGTAAACTAGCAGATAACGTAATATTCGTAGAAAATCCACCCAACGATCCTGTTTTTAAAGTGGCAGTTCCGCTGGAGGCAGAACAAACCGCAACGCTTGCAGGGTTATTGAATGCAAATGTCGCTGTAGGGGATGCCTGAATACTTAGATTATTATCTGACAAATCATAAAAAATATTCCCTACTGCCATCACCCTAATACGGACGTTGCTGCTGATATTATTAGGCACCTGAATTTCTTCAGTTCCATCATTAGGCGTACTTGCCAAAATGGTAACCGGAAAAGTTAATCCTCCATCGGTAGATAATTGTATAGTTACATTGGCACAATTAATTGGTGCTGCTGCGGTACCTGAAGTATTCCAGGTAACGGTTTGAAAATCATTTACAATCCATACTACACCACTTGCATTGGGACTGGTAACTAAAAAAGGTCCGCCTGATGCAACGCTTGCAACTGTTGTTTGAGCATAACAAACACCTCCGCCGCCTGCTTTATTATCCCTTGCTGTAAGCCTGAAATGCATGGTTCTTGAATAGCTGGGTAATATCTCTCCAATCAAATTAGTGTTGGAAATTTGTGTTGATAATTTTGGAAAATTCCTTGTAGGGGAAGTGGTGGGAGGGAAAGAACGAAATAATGGTGCATCGCCTGATGGAGCATTCCATACACCAAAAGGGCCACCGATATCTACTTGCTCCCAACTGTAAGAAAGTGCATCGCCATTTACATCCGTGGCACTACCAGTTAGCACAAATGGAGTAGATACCGGGATGGTATAGGCAGCACCTGCATTAACAACTGGTGCGGAATTACCGGTATTGGTTTTTACCGCACAGGTATTGCCGGAACCACTATTGGAATAGCTAACTATTTCGTCGAAACTGATGGTATGAAATTGCGGATCACTATTATTTTGTAAATTTTCGGGGGCGCAAATACCTGCATAGGCCATAATAGTACTTCCACTTCCTGGCTCAACGTTTACACCCTGTACACCGTTTCCCCCACAAGCTCCCTGCTCAGAATTAAATGGATGATTGGCCCCAAACTGGTGCCCCATTTCATGTGCTACATAATCAATATCATAAGCGTCGCCAACAGGATTAGATGCCCCGGTGATACCAGCCGCCTTTTGTCCTGATACACACACTACACCTAAACCAGCCAACCCTCCACCCCCGGTGCTGAATGTATGCCCAATATCGTAATTGGCATCTCCTATTATATTGTCTATATTTTGCTGGCTTTCAGAAATTAAAGTATTGGCATCGTCGTTGCCGGTAAAAGGATCGGTAGTAAGTGATGTAAAAATTACATCGGTATCGTTGGCTACCAAAACCAGCCTTATCGATAGCTCCTTTTCATACACCCCGTTAACCCTGTTTACACTCGTAACTATTTTTGCCAGCACCTGCGCTTTGGTTGGCCTTACCACCCCGGTTACTGCCTTTGCATACTGGTAGGTACAGGCTATCGCTAAACGGTAGGTTCTTAAAGTAGCCCCCACACACACGCCTGCTAAAACATTAGCAGGTTTTGCAGTTTGATTCATCTTTATTGGTCCTGATTCGGAAAAAGTTTCCTTTTTAACAAAGTCCTTTTTATAATAAGAAATATAATTAGTTACTGTTTGCTGATCGTATGGATCCATAAAAACAGTACCAGTTACCGGAGACAAAATCATGGCATGAAAACCATACATTGTCCAATCTAATTTTATAGTGGCGGTGGGGTCATCAATACCCTGACCTGTAAATGTTTTTAAATTAGTATAAACTGCTGCCAGCCCTGGTGCAATAGCCGAACTTTCCCAAATTCGAAATGAAGCAATGGTTCCATCGGGCATGGGTAATGCAATAACCGGCGCCAGGCTTCTGTTGGTAATTTTTTCTTCGGACGGAAGCAATTGGAAAAAGGACAGTAGGCTGGCTGAATCCAGCCGGATTGTGCGGTATTTTGAAGGAATGATTACCCGTTGTTGAGCTGTTTGTTTAATGGTTGCCTCTTTTACATCATTAAAAAAAATATTCTGGGCATATAGGCCTGAAGTAAGTAATAGGAAGAAAAATACATTCAACAAACACTTAACAATATTATTCATTTCACATTTTTTTGTGGTAACTGGTAATCAGTAAAAATAAGAAAAAGTGAACGATATTTTATCTTATTGTTCTTAACCAATAGCCCGGGCAACTTAAGTTGTTCCACATTTAATATCCTTTTCTAAAATCTGAACCCCGGCTTAATCAGCTGCGATGGCTTTAAGACATTCGTTTACAGCTGCTGCCCTGTTAAAAATCATCATATGCCCCGCTGCTTTTACTGTATGTGTTGGTGAAAGTTTTTGGATAGGAAATATTTTATCATCATCACCGTGTATGTGATACAAACCTGCCGGCTGCCATTCGTTATCCCAATTTAAAATTTGATTAATTGCCCAATCAATATAAACCTGTGAGGTGTTGTTGCGGTAATTGTTTACCAATTCTATCTCTGCAATTGTAGTTACACCCATCCGTTTATTTTGTATAGACTCCAATATTTTATAAGGCCGCATGGGGATTAAACGATTTAATTTCAGTTTGCCTGCAACCCTCATCCAGCGGGGCACTTGCCATTTTGAATAAATACTTGAAATGAGAATTACTTTATGGGTATCAATTAACTTAGCTATCTCAATACTTATCATTCCACCAAATGAAAGACCGATTAAGACAGGTTTATCTTCTTTAATCGGCAAACACATTCTTGCCGCATAAGCCTGTATTGTTTCTGTAGCCTGCGGTGTAAGCCATGGTAAAAAAACCAGCTCGTATCCTTCAACCCGGATATGATCAAAGGCCTTTTCATCAGCGCCCAAACCGCTTATGCAATATATTTTTTTGATAGTATTTGTTATTTATAATTACAAATCAGTAGCTGGCAATTCCCAAATAAAGACTGTGGAGTGGTGGACGGAAAGTATGCTAACAATAAACAAGCTTTAACATTGTGATCCATATCAACCCGTTCAACTTCATCAACCCATTTCCCCATCAATCCCAAACTATTTACTTCTTCGGCTGCACATAATTTTCAACATCTTCCAGCGAAATAGTTTTACCTGATAAGATGATCAGTCTTTCTACCACATTTCTTAATTCACGTATATTACCTGTCCAATTGTAATTGGCTAAAACATCCATTGCAACTTTATCAATGGGCTTTTTAGACTGACCATATTCAGTTGCAATTTTCTCCAGGTAATAATCTACCAATGTCGGTATATCATCCCTTCGTTCATTAAGCGATGGTACATGAATAATAATAACCCCCAGCCGATGGTAAAGGTCCAGCCGGAAATTCTTTTCATCTACCTCCTTTAATAAGTCTTTGTTAGTTGCTGCCACTACTCTTACATCCACATTTATATCTTTATCAGCCCCTACCCTTGTTATTTTCCCCTCCTGCAAAGCCCTTAAAACTTTAGCCTGTGCATTCAGACTCATATCGCCGATTTCATCTAAAAAAATTGTTCCACCGTTAGCCTGTTCAAACTTCCCAATGCGTTGTTTAATAGCCGATGTAAATGAACCTTTTTCATGACCAAATAATTCACTCTCTATCAACTCGCCTGGTATGGCTGCACAATTTACCTCTACCATGGGGCCGCTGCTACGATGGCTCTTTTCATGTATCCATCTTGCAACCAATTCTTTACCCACACCGTTTTCGCCGGTTATTAAAACCCTTGCTTCTGTTGGTGCAACCTTTTCAATGGTATCTTTTATTTTTTTGATAGGATCACTGTTGCCCACCATTTCCTGCACTCTTGCAACCTTACGTTTTAATACTTTGGTTTCTGTAACCAATGTCTGTTTGTCAAGCGCATTTCTTAAGGTTATCAGCAACCGGTTTAGATCCGGCGGTTTACTTATGTAATCAAAGGCGCCCTTCTTTACCGCTTCTACAGCAGTTTCAATATTTCCATGTCCGCTAATTACCACAATGGGTACATCCGGGTTTATTTCCCTTGCCTTTTCCAAAAATTCAAGTCCATCCATCTTGGGCATCTTTACATCACACAGAACTACATCAAAAGTAGTGCTGCTGAATTTTTTCAAACCGTCTTCACCATCTGTGGCTTCCTCAATTTTGTAGCCCTCATAACTTAATATCTCGGCCAGGGTTTTCCGGATTGCTTTTTCGTCGTCGATTATTAAAATGCTTGCCATTACGCTAAGTTGGTTTTATTGGATAATGTGTAAAGTTGCGGCCACAAAACTAAAAATCAAAAACTAATATAGTTTTTGCCAATTGCAACTTTACACTTCCATCAATGATTTACACCCAACATCACCCGAAATGCGGCAATAAAAAACTACATTTGAAAGCTATAAATGGATAAAAGTCTCAACAAATACATAAGCGAAACTGGTTTCTGCTCCCGCAGAGAAGCAGATAAACTGATAGAACAGGGAAGGGTTAGCATTAATGATAATATCGCTATAAAAGGCAACCGCGTAAATGACGGTGATACCGTACAGGTAGATGGCGAAGCTGTTGGTAAAAAAAACAAAACAGTTTATATAGCCTTTAATAAACCTACCGGCATCACCTGTACTACTGACTTAAAAGACAAAACCAATATCATTTCTTTTGTCAATTACAAAAGCAGGATATTTCCCATTGGCCGCCTGGATAAGCCTTCAGAAGGACTCATCTTTTTAACCAACGATGGTGATATCGTGAATAAAATTTTACGGTCTGGGAACAATCACGAGAAAGAATACATCGTTACCACGGATAAACCTGTATCAACCACCTTTATACAACAAATGAGTAATGGTGTAAAAATACCCGAGGCTGTTACAAAAAAATGTGTAGTAAAACAGGAAGGCAAAAGCCGCTTTAGAATTATACTAACGCAGGGATTAAACAGACAAATAAGAAAAATGTGTGCCGCATTGGATTACAATGTGGTTAGTTTAAAACGTATCCGTATAATGCACATCAGCCTTACCAATTTACCATTGGGAAAATGGCGTTATTTTACCGCTGATGAAATAAAAATGATGGATCAACTGGTGGCCGGTTCATCTAAAACAAACAGCCAACAGGCAGGCGGCAATTTTGATGACTTCGGAGAATAAACAAATTATTATCATTAATTATTAAAATATAAATTATCAGGCATTTTCAATTGTAGATAGATTCTTTTACCGGTCAATATTACAAACCGGTTTAATATCCCTTATTTAGACTTATCTGTTACAATCAAATTGATACTGTTATCACAAAAGAAAAAAATATCATTAAGTAAGTTTACAGGACTATTTACAATATATTTACTGTTGTTGAAAAAGTGGCATCAATTAACCCAACTTCAATCCGAACGCAAAGAGCTGGCAATTCAATATTATACCAATATCACTAAAGATTTATGCAAAAATTATTATTCATTTTTTTTATTCTTTTTTCATACTCATTTGTTCAAGGTCAAACATTTTCGGGCACTGGCGGAGCTATACCAGCGAATGGTGTAACTCAAACCTGTTATTCAACAACAGTAAGCGGCGTAGGTATCATTAACAGCGCTCTGGGTTTATCGCAGGTTTGTTTAAACATAACACATCCAGACGTAGGCGATCTTGAAATTGTACTTACAGCACCAGATGGCACCATTGTTCCGCTATCTGTTCAAAACGGTGGTACAGGAAATAACTATACAAGTACTTGCTTTACCAGCAATGCAACCACATCTATTAAATTCGGAACTGCGCCATACAGCGGTACTTACTTACCAGAAGGTTATCTTGGCGCAGTAAACAATGGACAAAATGCCAATGGTACCTGGAAGATTTGCATCCAGGATAGAAGAAACAGCAGCAGTTCCGGATCATTGGGAAGCTGGGCACTAACCTTTAGTAACACGCCAGCCCCTGCACCACCCGCTTTTCCAGCTTGTAATATAACGTTGCCATCAGGCACATCCTGCTCTGGGGCTACATCTATATGTGATTTTAGTGGTCTTTGTGGTAGCACAACAGGAACAACCAAAACAACCTGGCCGGCCTTAGCAGGTGCAGCCTGTTTTGGTATCGAAAATAATTCCTTCATAAAGTTTGTTGCATCGGCTACCACCGTTTCATTTACAGTGTGGGTGCCTACCGGAAGTGGCGGGTTAACAAGCGGAGGACTACAAATACTTATTTATAGCGGTATCTGCAATGGGCCTGTAACAACTTATGCATGCTATGAACATATTTTCCCTTACAGTTCCCCTACTATTCCGTTGGTTACAAATGTAACTGCCAACGGTTTAACAATTGGCAACACTTATTACATAATGATGGATGGCTTTAACGGTTCTAATACCAGCTTTAGAATTGAAGCCGAAGCAGGTGTAAACATTTTAGACATCACCCCCGCCAACCCAAACATCTGCATTGGCAAAAGTGTAAACTTAACCGCAACCGGTGGCAATGGAACTTATACATGGTCTCCTGCTACAGGGTTAAGTGCCATAACAGGTGCAACTGTTTCTGCCAATCCCGTTGTATCAACACTTTACACTGTTACCAGCCTTACCAGTGGTGGTTGCCCATTAACTAAAGATGTAAATGTGGTGGTAAGCGATACGCCTGTAGTTACAACCCAGCCATCAATTGCACCGCAAAATATTTGTCTTAACGGCCCGGTGAATTCCCTTTCTGTAGTTGCTAACGCAGGCAGTGGCACTATTACCAGCTATCAATGGTATATAACTACTGTTGCAAATAACACAGGCGGTGCAGCAATACCTTTTGCAACATTGGCTACTTATACACCCTCATCCGCCAGTATTGGCTCTATCTATTTTTATTGTAAAATAACCAACTCTAATGGCTGCAGTACAAAAAGTGATATATCCGGGCTTATAAAAGTAAGTGCATTGGTTGCAACACCAACAGCCACGGCAACCATACAGCCTGATTGTATAACCCCTACCGGTACCATTGTAGTAACTGCCCCTGCGGGGATAAATATTGAATATAGTGATGGTGGTGCTTACCAGGCTAGCGGAACATTTTCCGGATTGGTACCTGGTCCTTACAATATTACCGCAAGAAACAAGATTTCCGGTTGCATTTCTACCATCAATGTAGTAACCATAAATGCGCTGCCTGCAGGTCCTGCAATACCAGCAGCCTACGTAAAATCGCAGCCAACCTGCACCACACCTACAGCAGTCATTGTAGTATCTGCTCCTATTGGTAATATGTATGAATATAGTGTGGGTGGTGCATATCAAAGCTCCACTGTTTTTTCTGGTCTTACCAATGGCACAACGTACAATATTACTGCAAAAGATACCGTAAACGGATGCATTTCTCAGGCATTCCCGTTATCTGTAAATACCATTCCAGGGGCACCTGCTGCACCATCGACGGATGTAATACAACCTACTTGTTTGTTACCAACAGGCACTATTACTATAACCGCCCCAACCGGGGCAAGCTTTGAATACAGTACTGGTGGAGCCTATCAGCCTGGGCTTGTTTTCAACAGTCTGGCAGCAGGTACTTCATATCTTGTTACTGTAAAAGATATTTCAAGTGGGTGCGTATCCGCACCTGTAAATATTACAATTGATGCCGTACCTGCTACAACTGCAGCTCCTGTAGTAAGCAGCCCGGTACCTTACTGCGAAAATGCGACAGCGGTTCCATTATCAGCCACCGGCACCATCCTGCTTTGGTATATAGCTGCAACCGGCGGAACAGGAACAGCTACTGCACCAATGCCGCTAACAACAGGCGTTTCCAGCATTACCTATTATGTTAGTCAAACTGTTTCCGGATGTGAAAGCCCAAGGGCAGCCATAACTGTTACAACCAATGCCTTACCTGTTGCACCAACCATAGCTACCCAGGTAACCTATTGCACCAATGAAGCTACTTTCCCTTTAACAGCAACAGGTACAGGCTTACTTTGGTACACGACTGCCACAGGTGGTATAGGTAGTTCAACTGCACCCACTCCATCATCAACAACATTTGGCAGCACCTTATATTATGTAAGCCAAACCTTCAATAACTGCGAAGGACCAAGAGCGGTTATAACCGTTACCATTAATGCTACACCAGCAGCCCCCGGCGTTACCAGCCCGGTTGTTTATTGCGAGAATCTACCTGCGATTGCACTCACTGCCGCAGGCAGCAACCTCCTTTGGTACAACGTTGCAACAGGCGGAACTGGAACATCAGCTGCTCCAATACCTTCTACAACTGCAACTGGTAGTACAATTTATTACGTTAGCCAATCAACTAGTGGTTGCGAAGGACCAAGAGCTGCCATAACGGTTACCATCAATGCTGCACCTGTTGCAGCAACTGTAACAAGCCCGGTTGTTTATTGCCTGAATGCACCCGCAAGCGCACTTTCAGCCAGCGGTACCAATTTACTTTGGTACACAACTGCAACCGGCGGAACAGGAACGGCTACTGCACCAACGCCGCTAACAACAGGCGTTTCCAGCATTATCTATTATGTTAGTCAAACTGTTTCCGGGTGTGAAGGCCCAAGGGCAGCCATAACAGTTACAACCAATGGATTACCTGTTACACCAACAATAGCCACTCCGGTTACTTATTGCACCAATGAAGCTACTATCCCTTTAACAGCAACAGGCACAGGCTTACTTTGGTACACGACTGCCACAGGTGGTATTGGTAGTTCAACTGCACCAACTCCATCATCAACAACATTTGGCAGCACATTATATTATGTAAGCCAAACCATCAATAACTGCGAAGGACCAAGAGCTGTTATAACCGTTACCATTAAAGCTTCACCAACAACACCTGCAGCAACTAGTCCGGTAGTTTATTGTGAGAATTTACCTGCAGTTGCACTCACTGCCGCAGGCAGCAATCTCCTTTGGTACAACGTTGCAACAGGCGGCACAGGAACATCAGCTGCTCCAATACCTTCCACAACAGCAACTGGTAATACAATTTACTACGTTAGCCAATCAATTAATGGTTGCGAAGGGCCAAGAACTGCTATAACTGTAACAATTAATGCATTGCCTGCTGCACCAACAGTTACAACCCCCGTGGTATATTGTCAAAATGCACCTGCAAGCGCACTTTCAGCCAGCGGCACAAGCCTGCGCTGGTATACGGTTGCTACCGGCGGAACCGGTTCTTTAATAGCACCAGTGCCAGCAACAAATGTATCCGGCAATACAACTTATTATGTTAGCCAGACTATCAACGGGTGCGAAGGACCGAGAGGGGCATTGGTTGTTACCATCAATGCCACCCCTCCAACTCCCGCAATTACGAGCCCGGTATTTTATTGTGAGAATAATACAGCGGTTCCTTTATCGGCAACAGGTAGTAACCTGCTTTGGTATAATACTGCAACCAGCATCACAGGCAGTACCACAGCACCAACGCCTGCTACCATTACTGCTGCCAATACTTTTTATTATGTAACCCAAACCATATTAGGTTGCGAAAGCCCAAGGGCTGCCATAACAGTTACGGTTTCGCCAACCGTTAACCCGGTTACCGGATTTAAATATAACCCTGATACGATTTGTGCAAATGGCATAAACCCCGGACCGGTTTACGGTATTGGATTTACAAACGGGGGTGTTTTTTCATCGTCCACAGGGTTGTCTATAAACGCTGCAAGTGGTAATATTAACCTATCTGCCAGTACCCCAAATACTTATATTGTTACCTACAATTACACGGCTAACGGATGTACACTTGGTGGTTCATCCACTTCATCCATTACCATAAAACCACAGGTTTCATCCAATACCATTTTCTCGTATAATTCTCCCGTTTGTATAAATGGCAACAACCCGGCGCCCTCTGTTACCGGAGCATTTACTACCGGCGGCACCTACAATTCTACAACAGGTTTATCTATCAATGTTAATACCGGCGTTATTAATCTTGCGGCTACTACTCCCAACACATATCAAATTACCTATTCGTTACCAACATTGGGATGCAGGCTGGCTACCAGTAATTTTTCTTTTATAACTATCCAAGCCAACACCTCCCCTGTTACAGGATTTAGTTATAACCCTGCGGCTGTTTGTCCCGGCGATAACAATCCTGTACTAACCAGGAATACCGGTTTTGCATTGGGTGGAACATTTGCAGCGGTACCGGCAGGTTTGAGCATAGATGCAGTTTCCGGCGCTATCAATGTTGCCGCAAGCAGTATTGGTGTTTATAAAATTACCTACAGTGTATTGGCAGCAGGTTGCAGAGTTGCAGACAGTACAACCACCACTTTTATTGTAAGGGGCGTTTCCCCGCCTGATGTAAACTTTAGTTACAAAAGCATCGTCTGCAAAAACGATGTTACCGCCATACCTGTAACATCAGCAACATTTTCTGCAGGTGGGGTCTTTAGTTCTACTGCCGGATTAGCTATCAATGCTATCACAGGGGTCGTTGATCTTGCAGGTAGTACAAGTGGCAGTTATGTAATCAAATATACTTTGCTGGCGTCAGCCTGTTCCGCAGCAGCTTCAGCCACTGCCGATATAACAATTGTTACCGAGCCACAACCACCAGCGTTAGTACCGCAAGGGATATGTAATCCAGGCCCCATTGTGCTTAATGCAACGGGTAGTGGAATAATTAAATGGTATGCTGATGCTGCATCCACTAATCTGGTAAATACAGGCAACAGTTTTAGCACCAATATAACAGCAAGCACCAGCTATTATCTTACTAATACAGTTGGCACCTGCACCAGTGCTGCATCGCTTGCGGATGTTAAGCTTAGCAGTGCACCGGCAGCACCGGCACTTGGCAGTGACACCAGCATTTGTACCGGCGATGCGCTTGTATTATTTGCAGGTATCTACAACAGCTATTTATGGCAGGACGATTCCAAACAGCCAACTTATACGGTAACCAATTCCGGCATCTACAGCGTTACTGTAGGCAACAGTGAAGGATGTACAAATAGCAGCAGCATTGCCGTTGAGGTTTTAACCAATTGTGATGACATCTATTTCCCATCTGCATTCAGCCCAAATGACGACGGCAGAAATGATAAATTTGGCCCGCTGGGAAACCTGTTTGTGGTGAGCAACTATTCACTTAAAATTTTCAACCGCTATGGAGAAATGGTTTTTCAAACAAATAGCCCCTATCAAAAATGGGATGGCACCATTGCAGGAAAAAAATATGGTAACATTAATTTTGTATGGGTTGCAACGTATAATTACAGGGGAAAAATTATGAAAACGCAAAAGGGAAATGTGTTGATAGTAAAATAGGAAATAAGAATTGAAAATAAGAGGAGGCTGTACCATTCATTGGATACAACCTCCTCTTTTTTATGTGCAATGGAAAACCTATTCCCTTTTCGTAAAACCCTGCTGTTTCTTTTAGACAGCTTCTTTTTGTTTCTTCTCTTTTTTAAAAAGAAGTATTAAGTTAGATGACCAATCAACATCTACCAGCAACAAATAATAATAGCTGCCACCACACTGCCAATTACTGTATACCCGCCATTAATGAGGTGTAAACCCAAAGGCCTTTTTTCGTATAAATAAGAATTGGATAATGCGCTAACACCAAAACATATACCTACCAGCAAACCCAAATGGGCTCCATTAAAAAAGCCGGTTGTCTGCATTTTATTTGCCAATACAGCAATACCAAAACTGGAAAGAAAGGCCATTAGGATTGAGCTAATAAACATAACTGCAATTCCTTTTTTTGCATTGGGATCATTGATATCAACCTTGGTATAGGCTATCCATTTTTTTGCAAATAAAATTTTGGAATACCATATTGCGCCAATGGCAAAATGAGCAAGTGCACCCAATAAAACGGGTAACCAGTAAATTTGGTGTAAAGATTGGAAATAATGCATGACAGGTTGTTTTAGGTTAAAAAAGAAAATATTCAGCAATATTCAAATGACAGGTAAATCTTTAAATGAAAAAAGCTGTCAATTTTTTGATTGTATAAATTGGATTAAATTTTTCTTTGCCTGGTTTTTTATTTTCCGTTGAAAAAAAGAATTCCATCCCACCAGCTGCCCCATAAAACCCAATGCCTGGCTGCTCCATTTGTGCAGGCTGAATCCATCACTGTGTTCTATTATCTTACCATCAGCAAAGCGCATGTATGCCTTTACTTTATTCACCACCTTTCTACCCGTTTTTGAGAAGGTATAGGTAGCCACCCAATCGCAGGTATAATACTCATCATCCAGCTGAATAATATTATCGAAGGTTAAAGAAAAGTCCCTGGCATTTTTACAAAGCATCTCCCACATATACCTTACTTCTTCTCCCCTTAATAATTCAAAAGCAGGATCATAAAAAACAATATCATCACTGTAGCAACTATTCATAGTGGAATAATCCTTTTGTTGAAAGGCTGTATAAAATTTATGGATGAGTTCTTTATTATTTACCATGATTAACTGTTTAGATTCTTTAAATTGGGCATTCAAAATTTTATACGATGAAAAAAACTTCAATGCTATTGGTGCTGGTAATTTCGCTGCTTCAGCTTACTGCACAAAATAAAGATTCTATTTGGGTAAGAGAAAATTATTATAAAATAGAAAGAATGATACCCATGAGGGATGGTATAAAATTATTTACCGCATTTTATATTCCAAAAGACACATCGGTACAACACCCAATACTTTTTAACCGCACGCCTTATACCTCTTCACCTTATGGTGAGGATAAATTTAATACCCGTTTGTATGAATCTTACTGGCTTAACTATTTAAAAGAAGGTTATATCATTGCAATAGAAGATGTGAGGGGAAAGTTTATGAGCGAGGGGGAATTTATTGACGTTCGTCCGTTTAACCCCAACAAAAAAGGAAACGAAATTGATGAAGCAAGCGACACCTACGATGCCATTGAATGGATGACCAACAACATACCCGCCAATAACAAACGTGTGGGGGTATTTGGCATTTCCTATCCCGGATTTTACAGTACCATGGCGGCTTTAAGCAATCATCCGGCGCTAAAGGCAGTGAGTCCGCAGGCACCAGTTACCGATTGGTTTCAGGGAGATGATTTTCATCACAACGGGGCATTCATGCTAATGGATGGCTTTAGTTTTTACAGTGGTTTTGGAAAGCCAAGGCCAAAACCAACAACAGCAGGCAGCCCGGGATTTGATATTCCTTCGGAGGATAATTATGATTTTTATTTAAAGACTGGTGCACTTAAAAATTTCAGCAAAATAATGGGCGATAGTATTGCCTTTTGGAACGACCTGATGAATCACCCCAACAATGATGATTTCTGGAAGGCAAGAAATGCCCGCAACTTTGTAAAAAATGTAAAACCAGCCATGCTTGTTGTGGGTGGACTCTTTGATGCAGAAGATTGCTTTGGCGCCTGGAATTTGTATAAAGCCATTGAAGAAAAAAATAAAAATACTGACAACCGCATTGTAATGGGTCCATGGTTTCATGGTGGTTGGGGTGGCAGAGGTGACGGAAGTTTTTTAGGCAATGTACGCTTTGGCAGCAAGACAAGCGAATACTATCAGAAAAATATTGAGATACCATTTTTCAATTTCTACCTAAAATTAAAAGGTACTGTACGTGATATAGCTGAAGCCACTATTTTCTTTTCCGGAGAAAATGAATGGAGAAAATTTGAGCAATGGCCATCCGCCAAAGTAGACTATAAAAACTTATTGATTACAGCCGATGGAAAACTTTCATTTGAAACTGCAGCTACAAAAAATAAAACAGAAAACTTTAGTGAATATGTAAGCGACCCTGCCCATCCGGTTCCTTATACAGAAGATGTACACATGGGAAGAACAAGAGAATACATGACCGATGACCAACGCTTTGCCAGCAGAAGAACAGATGTGCTGAGTTTTAGTACAGAAATATTACAAGATGACATTACGTTGGGAGGCCCACTGGTAGCTGATTTAATCACCAGCATCTCCACAACTGATGCAGATTTTGTGGTAAAACTAATTGATGTTTTTCCGGATGAATACAAATATGATGAATCGATTTTTGGAAAAGGTAACGGCACAAAGTATCCCATGGGCGGCTACCAAATGCTGGTGAGAGGCGAAATTATGAGAGGCCGCTATCGCAACAGTTTCGAGAAGCCGGAAGCATTTGTACCTAATAAAATAACATCGGTAAAATATACGCTTCCCGATGTGGCACATACATTTAAAAAAGGTCATCGACTGATGATACAAGTGCAAAGCAGCTGGTTTCCATTAGCGGATAGAAACCCTCAAAAATTTGTTGATATCTATCATTGCAGCGACAGTGATTTTCAAAAAGCCAACATCAGAATTTATCACGATGCTGTTAATCAAACTAAATTTATTTTACCTATTCTTCAGTAAAAATCAAAAAATATAATTTTAATAAAAGCAG
>JBBQEA010000064.1:0-22036 GCA_038320245.1 Chitinophagales bacterium
GAGTTTAAAAGAAAGTCGCCCTCCAAAGGAATTATCAATGCAACAGCAACAGTGGAAGCAGTTACAGCGGCCTACACCAAATATGGCGCAAGTGCATTAAGTGTATTAACTGATGAACATTTTTTTGGCGGCAGTGTAGAAGATTTAAGAAAGGCAAGGGTCAATCACATACCGATTTTACGCAAAGATTTCGTGATTGATGCCTATCAGATTGCAGAGGCCAAAGCAATGGGGGCTGATGTGATTTTATTAATCGCTGCCTGTTTAACCCCACAGCAGGTGAAAGAATTGGCGGCCTATGCAACCAGTCTGCAACTAGAGGTATTGCTTGAAATACATACCGAGCAAGAGTTACAGCACATTTGCGATGAAACTGCTATTGTGGGTATCAACAACCGTGATTTAAAAACCTTTACAGTTGATATTAACCGCTCTATTGAATTAAGTAAAAAAATACCCGACAATAAAATAAAAATTGCCGAAAGCGGCATCAATGATATTGAAACAATACGTATTTTTAAAAACGAAGGCTATCATGGTTTTCTTATTGGAGAAAACTTTATGAAACAGCCCGACCCCACGATTGCTTTTGCTCAATTTGTTAACCATTTTACTCAAAGTAAATAATGCATTTTAGGTCTTACGATTGTGCTATTATTTTTTTTGGTAAGAAAAAATAGTGTTTCAGTATGAGAGTAAAAGTTTGCGGTATAACACAAGAAGAACAATTAAATGAAATGACATCAGTTGGTGCAACATTTGCCGGATTGATTTATTACCCAAAGTCTCCAAGATATGTGTTACGACATATGACTACGAGCCAGATAAAAAAAGTAAACAATATCAATAAGGTGGGTGTTTTTGTGAATGCATCTGTAGAAGAAATATTGCAAATGGTAGATGAATGCAGATTACACATGGTTCAGCTGCATGGCGATGAAACACCCAGGTTTTGTGAAAAAATTGCCGATTATATTTCTGTGGTAAAAGCATTCCGCCTTACTGAAACAGATAATATTGGCTGGCGCATACAGGAGTACATGGACGTTTGCGATATGTTTATGTTTGATACAGAAGGTGCAGGATATGGGGGTACGGGCAAAAAATTTGACCTACAACGTTTACACGATATTGTAATAGGTAAGCCCTATTTCTTAGCCGGTGGAATAGAATCGGCTGATGCTGAAAAATTAAAGAACTTTGCAACTTTGCCGGAAGCAAAGGCATTGTTTGCCATTGACATTAATACAAAATTTGAACAGGTGCCAGGTGTAAAAGATATGGCTTTAATAAAAGATTTTATAAATAAAGTAAATTAAACAAAGAAATGAACATTAAGGTTTGCGGTATTACGCAGTACAAACAGTTGCAACAATTAGATGGGCTAAATATTGATTTTGCCGGATTAATCTTCCATCCGGGGTCTCCCAGGAATGTGGATGGGAAAATAAACCCAACCCAATTGAAGGACAGTGATTTTGATTTAAAAATTACCGGCGTTTTTTTAGATGCTGAAATGATTGATATCCTTACTGCCATTGACGATTACGGATTGGATGTGGTACAATTGCACGGCAATGAAACCCCGGAAATGTGTGAAGATTTATCAGATGAAGTGGAAGTTATTAAGGTGTTTAGTTTGAGCGATGATGAAGCGGATATTGATGCAATGATTGCTCCTTACGATGCGGTATGCGATTATTATTTGTTTGATACAAAAGCTGCTGATGGCGCAACCGGAGGCACCGGTAAAAAGTTTGACTGGAAAAGATTAGCCAAGGCCAAGATTGAAAAGCCTTTCTTCCTGAGCGGTGGCATTAGTGTTGATGATATTGATGCAATCAAAAAATTTAAACATCCCGATTTTTTTGGTATCGATATTAACAGCCGTTTTGAAAAAGAGCCTGGCGTAAAAGACATGGCACTTGTGTTGAAATTAAAACAGGGATTGAAATAAGATTTGCCAAAATGGTTTATTGCCGTTTTGCCGTTAAGGCGTCTTTATAAATCTGGCTGGTTTTTATGCAGATGAAAGCTACAGGTCGGTTTTACCAGGCTATAAATTGTTGTTGTATGATAGTTGTAAGACATGCAGAAGAAAGTGATTTACCGGCAATGCTGGAAATATACAATGACATCATTGTAAACACTACTGCTGTTTGGCACGATGAACCCCACACTTTAGAAATGCGGAAAGACTGGTTTGCCCAAAGGAAGCTTCAAGGCTTTCCGGTATTTGTAGCTGTAGAGGAGGAGAAGTTGCTGGGATTTAGTACCATCGGCCCTTTCAGGCCCTGGCCGGGCTATCGCTATACGGTGGAAAACTCTGTTTATGTAGCTTCAGATTGCAGGGGTAAAGGTGTGGCAAACTTGTTAATGCCACCATTAATTGATGCTGCCAAAGAACTAAATCTTCATGCAATTGTTGCAGGGATAGAAGCAAGCAACGATGCAAGTATTAAACTGCATAATAAATTTGGCTTTTATGAAGTGGCACATTTTAAAGAAGTTGGATTTAAGTTTGGCAGATGGATGGATTTAAAGTTTTTGGAGCTGATTATAGATGCGGCAAAAAACTGAGTCGGCATTGAGGTAAAGCTGGATTTCGTAAACTAGCTTCAAATTTTTGCTCAATAAAGATATACTGTAAAAGAGTGCGACGCCTATGAAGCTTAATAGATATTCAACCGTCGGGTTCAAAAAAAAATTATTAAATGGAGACAAATATGGTGATAGAAAAGCAACATAAATTCGCTGTTAACGAACACGGATATTATGGTGAGTTTGGTGGTGCGTTTATTCCTGAAATGCTGTACCCAAACGTAAAGCAACTTCGGAAGCAGTATCTGCAAATAATGGCTGATCCTGCGTTTCAGCAGGAAGTTGATCAATTGCTACAGGATTATGTTGGCAGGCCAACACCGCTTTTTTTTGCGGAGCGTTTGAGTAAAAGATATGGCACTAATATTTATTTAAAACGGGAAGATCTTTGCCATACCGGTGCTCATAAAATCAACAATACCATCGGACAAATTTTGCTGGCACAACGACTGGGTAAAACAAGAATTATTGCCGAAACCGGTGCTGGTCAGCATGGTGTTGCAACCGCTACTGTGTGTGCATTAAAAGGCATGGAGTGCATTGTGTACATGGGCGAAAAAGATATTGAACGGCAGGCACCCAATGTGGCCCGGATGAAAATGCTGGGAGCAACTGTTGTACCTGCATTAAGCGGCAGCAAAACGCTGAAAGACGCTACCAACGAGGCTATCCGAGATTGGATTAATAACCCGGTAGATACACATTATATAATTGGAAGTGTTGTTGGTCCACATCCTTACCCCGATATGGTGGCCCGTTTTCAAAGTGTAATCAGCAAAGAAATTAAGAAACAATTACTGGAAAAAACAGGCAACGAATTGCCTACGCATGTAATTGCCTGCGTAGGTGGCGGCAGTAATGCAGCAGGTGCGTTTTATCATTTTTTAGATGATGAATCTGTAAAGCTGGTTGCTGTAGAAGCTGCCGGTCATGGTATAAATAGTGGCATGAGTGCAGCCACTACACAGCTTGGTACGCCGGGCATTTTGCATGGAAGCAAAAGTCTGCTGATGCAAACTGCCGATGGACAGGTGATAGAGCCACACAGCATTTCAGCCGGTTTAGATTATCCGGGTATTGGCCCCTTGCATGCGTATTTATTTAAAAGCGGTCGTGGTATTTTTATGAGTGCTACCGATGAAGAGGCGTTGCATTCAGCATTCGATATTAGCAAAACTGAGGGCATCATTCCGGCATTGGAAACAGCACATGCTTTTTCTGTATTGGATAAAATGAGTTTTGAAAAAACAGATGTAGTTGTTATTTGCCTTAGCGGCAGGGGCGATAAAGATCTTGCCACCTACATGAACTATTTGTAATGGATTTAACCGAAATATTCGTTTACGGAAGTGCCAATTACTTCATCAGGTTATAAGCGTTGTAATGTTAAAATGGAATTAATAATCCAAAAAGAAAAATGAACAGGATAGATCAATTATTTGCAACTAAAAAAAGGAATATTTTAAATGTGTATTGCACTGCAGGCTACCCTGCATTAAATAGCACAACCGAGGTATTAGCAGCCTTACAAACCTATGGTGCCGATTTAATAGAAATTGGTATGCCCTATAGCGATCCGCTTGCAGATGGACCGGTAATTCAGCAAAGCAGCATGGTGGCCCTTGAAAACGGTATGACGATAGCAACCTTATTTGAACAACTCGAAAACATGAGAGCTAAAAGCTCTTCTTTCGGTGGGGTTGGGGAGGCTATTCCGCTCATATTAATGGGCTACATGAATCCTGTTTTGCAATATGGTTTAGAGAAGTTTTGCGAAGATGCCGAGGCCGTTGGCGTGGATGGAATTATTTTACCCGACTTACCCATGTATGAATACGAAACCCAGTATAGGCAACTATTTGAAAAGCACAACCTGCATTTTATATTTTTAGTAACGCCAGAAACGGATGAAGAACGCATCCGTAAAATTGATGCATTAAGCAGCGGATTTATTTATGCGGTTTCATCCAGCAGCACCACTGGTAACAGTAAGCCCATTGAGGGGCAGTCGGCTTATTTTGAAAAGTTGCAAAACATGCAATTGAAAAACCCCATATTGGTTGGCTTTGGTATTAAAGATAAAGCAACGTTTCAGGCAGCTTGCGCACATACCAATGGTGCAATTATTGGAAGCGCTTACATCAACGAGTTAAAACAACATAACAATATCGATGCAGTTACTAAAGAATTCCTAAAAAAAATCCTGGCTTAATCTGTACCGATTAATTTAGTTAATTTGCCGTTTCAGGGAAAGCTTTATAAAAAACGGTTAATTTCCTTGCAGTTATTCACCCGAATTATTTACTTAAAATTAAAATAGACATTGAAAAATTTTTTAACGCTCGTTTTTTTTCTTCCTGTTTTTTGCATGGCGCAGACCACTTCAAAAACTACTACCAAAGGGAAGCAGTCATTAAGTTCCACTCAAAAAAAGGATAAAAGTAAAACTTCAGCTACGCCAATCGTTAACGACGGTTTTACTATTGAAGGTGAAGTAACAGGTTTTGCAGACGGAACAGGTATCGCCCTACTAAACGGACAGACTGGTGCGCCGGAATCTGAAACAACCATTAAAGCCAATCATTTTTCATTAAGAGGTAAGGTAGATGCACCAGAGTTTAAGATAGTAATGGTCGATAAAAAACCGCCGTATCTTACCATTTTCTTAGACAATAGTTCAGTAAAAGTTAGCGGTACCAAAGAAGCATTCGATAGAAGCAGCGTTACTGGTTCCGCAACACACAACGACTTTATTGCTTTAAATCAGGCCCTTGCTCCTTACCAAAAAGTATTTGTAGAAAATACAGCTTATGATGCCGCAGCAATTGCCGGTGCCTTGCAGGTTACAGAAGAGTTTGTACAAAAAAATCCGGCTTCTTTTATAACCCCGTTGGCCATCATTCGTCACAGCCAGTTGGCAGATGATCCATTTAAAACAGAAGCTATGTTTAACCAGTTAACACCCGCTGTAAAAAACTCAGCAATGGGCAGCTATGTAGCGCAACAGGTTACGGAGGCAAAAAGAAACGCAATTGGTACGGTGCTGGCAGATTTTACCCAGGCAGATACAACAGGACAGCCATTTACCTTAGCTTCATTGCGTGGTAAATATGTGTTGATAGATTTTTGGGCAAGCTGGTGCAGACCATGCCGTCAGGAGAACCCAAATGTGGTAGCAAACTTTGAGAAATTTAAGGATAAAAACTTCACCGTGTTGGGTGTATCGCTCGATAAAGCAAAGCCCGCCTGGATGGAGGCCATTCATATGGACGGACTTAACTGGCCTCATGTAAGTGATTTGCAGGGATGGGGCAATGATGTGGCCAAACAGTTTCAAATTCAAAGTATTCCTCAAAACTTTTTAATAGGCCCGGATGGAAAAATAATTGCTAAAAACCTCCGTGGACCAGCGTTAGAGCAAAAGCTTACCCAGTTGTTGCAGTAATTTTTTTGGGTAACCAGCAGTATTGCTTTAAGCGTCATTGGTGGCGTCGCACTCTTGTACAGCAAATCATATTTCAACTTTTATCAACAATCATTTTGGTTACCCGTAATCAGGAGTAAACCCATCTGTAATAAAAAATAATAGCTTGTAAATATTTTATAAATTCATTGTAGATCCGTAGGTTCGGTTATGTTTTGTAACAACAGATTTCAATCCGTTGTACTTTAAGAAACCAACTTTCAGATAGCCGAAAGCTCGGCACATATTCTTGTATGTTTCATTACAGCTACCTGTTTTTAGTTAATAGTTGCCACTTTTTTATATGATCCGAAACTAGGGTTAGCATTAATTTATCTGTTATTTCACCAACGGGTTAAAACCCGTTGTTTCAATTTTATTGTAGAGCCGTAGGCTCGGTTCTGTTTTGTAACAACGGATTTCAATCCGTTGTACTTTGAGCACCCAACTCTTAGAGAGCCGTAGGCTCGGCACATATCATTTTATGTTTAATTACAACTACTTATTTTTAATTAATCTTTTTTAATTTTTAGATGACCCCGAACCTAAGGTTCTCATTAATTTATCTGTTATTTCATCAACGCCTGCCCGTACAGGCGGGGGGTAAAACCTCCCCCGCCTTAGGCTGGATTACTATATTATCCGAGGCCACACCTCTTTTGCGCTTAATAGTGAACAGTCTTAGAATTAGGTAATAAGGTCGGATATTTTTTAATCACCAATGCTACTAAGGTTTAAAAGCAATACCATTAAAGATACCATTAATTTATTCCTCCCATAGTATAATTGGGCAGTAATTTCTTCTGTCTTACACAACCTGCTTCAGATGAATTTCTCCTAATATTTTATGCTATTGTTTGCCCTTTGGTTTAGTGACTTTGGGTTTAGGCTTTGGTTTGGGGGCTGGCTTCTTTTCTACCGGCATATCTTCAACAGAGCTTTTTTCTTCTTCTACATTATCTTTTAATCTATCTTCAATGGTATTGCCCATTGCATCTTTTACGGGCTTGGGCATTGGCTCTGCGCCTTCGGCTGTTACCTGATTAAATACTTTTTCTACATGAACCCAACGGTTGTTTTTCCATTTAAAACCTTCGTAATCACCATCAGGGATATAGGTCCATTTTTTTGATGGCTCATTGGTTTCCGATTCCAGATGCTCAGCAATAATCATTTGCAATTCGGGGTCGTAGGTAAGCCTGGTGCCGGCTGTTTTTTTGTATTCCAGGATATGTCTGCTTGTAGCAGGTTTGGCTGTGCTATCTTCATCAAAACTAAAAAGGTCTCCACCAAAAACAGGTTCCTCATTATTGAAAGAGAGTACTTCAATTATCTTTCTATTGCTCCGGATATTATTCTCATCGTACCCTAACAAAGTGTAATAATTCTTATTCAATCCCTTTGTTTCGATAATCTTGTAATACACCGCACCAATCCATCCCTGGTTGTTGGCCGTAGTATCAGCAAGCAGTTGGGTTACATCCGATTTATCAATAAGTGGATATAATTTTAAGGAGCCATCCGCTGTGTTCATTTGTATGGCACCATGCTGCCGGGTAAGGTTTTCATTCACCACCAACTGCCAGGTAAAAATGCGAAAACTATTATCGGGTGCATATAATTTGGAAATGGTGATTAAAGAATCGAATGGGTAATTAAAAGAATTGGGTGTTTTTAAAGCCCTTACAAATAGCTTGGTAAACAAGCTATCGGATTTAAATCGAGTGACCGCATCATAGCCGTTGATTAATTTATCAGCATAGCTTTTTAATGTATCTTCTTTATGTTTTAAGTCCAGCATGTTTTGTCTGCTGACTGCTTGTGCAAACCCGGAAAAAAATGAAAACATTAAAAAAGCTGCAATACAATACTTCTTCATTCAATAAATTTAGACCAATACTCTTTAAATAAATAAATACGGGGGAAATAAAAGAAAATATTAACGTACCAGCAAAGTACTTGTGTATGTGAAGGCCGACTATTTTATTAAAAATTTAATGGCCTTTGCAAAGTCAATTAAAGATGCAAAGACAAAGTCGACCCGTTCATCAGCGTCAGTTATTGTTTGGTTGGTGGTGGTTAAAAAAACCGTGATGGCGCCGATATTTCTGCCAAATTCCATGTCGCTCATACTATTGCCTACCATTATACTTTTTGTTAAATCAATAGCAGGAAATTCCTGCTTTGCCTGCAATGCCATACCAATATTTGGTTTACGACCGGTGCTGCTGTTGTCTATATCAGGACAAAAATAAACCTTGTTGATGCTACCCCCGGCTATTTCTATACTTCTTTGCATTTGATCGTGGATGTTATTTAAATCATCCGCACTCATATGCCCCTTGCCTACACCCCGTTGGTTGGTTACAATAAACGTGTGTTGAAATTGTTTTTTGAATATTGACATGGCTTCCAGCACACCTTCGTAAAAAACGAACTCATCCCAGGTAAGAATATATCCAGCCATATTTTGATGGTTGATTACACCGTCCCTGTCTAGGAAGAGTGTCCAGGTATTATCAATATTGTCTAATTTTTTTTTCACAGAATTACTGATTTTTTTGCCGCTAATTGCACGAATTTACACTAATTATTTTCACCTTTTTTGGGAGCTGCTTGTTTTAAAAACAATAACGGGTACAGAATTTTTTCTCTTAAAAAGTTGTTATAAGCGCTTCGATTAGTTTTCTGATTTGTGTAAACGAATCTTCTATAGACTTTAAAACAAGTGAATCATTATCTAAGTAGCTTTACTCTTTACCCCCGATTTCCTTTTGTGCTCTTTCAAAATCTTCAGGAATGCCGATGTCAATAAAATAGGCATCCTGAACCAATCCGTAAAAATTTCCTTCCCCAACAAGTAATTCTAAATAATCCTTTTCCATCGAAAATTTTTCAGCAAAAGGTTGTGCTAAAAATTTAGCGCTATCAATTGCATAGACGCCGCCATTTATCAGCCCCTCTTCATTCCATTTTTTTTCCTCAAAAGAAGTAATGCATTTATTCGCATTCATTTTTACCACTCCATAGCGGTCAAATTGTTGCATAGGTTTAAGACAGATTGTGCAGCTTGATTGTTTATTGCGGTGCAATTCCAATAATTGCTGTACGTTAATGGAAAATAAGGTATCACCATTTAAGGCCAGTAAAGTTGGCTCGGTTGCTATGGTGCAAGCTTTGTAAATAGCGCCGCCAGTACCCAATGGCTCTTCTTCTATTGATAATTGATAATCCAGCGTTGGATAGTTTTCCTGTAAAAATGTTTGTATGGCCTCACTCATATAGCCAAGCGAAAAAATGAATTTATTAACACCCTGTTTTTGCAAGTGGTCAATAACATAATACAAAAACGGCTTGCCGGCCACAGGTGCCATGCACTTGGGCAAATCGCTTACAACCGTTCTTAACCGGGTGCCAAAACCACCTGCTAAAATAATGGCTTGTTCGCTTGTTTCGTCTAATATAGGTGAGGTGTTGGAATTGCTTGTTGCTGAATTATTCATACTATTAAAAAGTTAGCTATTGTAAAATTTATTGTACCTGAAAGGCAGTAAACAAATAATTGTTAGAAGCCCCGACAGGTTGTAGATTGATATAATAAGATTCTGTAAAATTCTTTACTGCTAAAAACTCATGCGTAGGTACACAAAATTCGTCGAAGAAAATTATATCACCCTTTTTTAAAAAGGGTGCAAGCGTTGTTAAAGTAAAGAGGGTAGAGGAATACAGGTCAGCATCCATATGTATCAGCATCAACTTATCATTGTTAAAGTTCTTTACAAAGCCAGGTAATGTTTGCTGAAAAAGTCCCTGGTAAAAGCTTGCTCTTGTATCAGTAGTCTGTAGCACTTCATTACCATTATTCATGTCACCTTTTTTAAAATGCCCCCAGTCTTCCGGTAAGCCGCTAAAAGTATCGAAACCATAAAATTTGGAATCAGCATTTTTATGATGGTCCAGCCACCAGTAAAAAGAACCACCATTGGCAACACCAAATTCCAGGTAATTAATAGGATTGTTTTTTATAAATTCTGTGTTAAGAAATTGATATAGGCCCAATCGTTTATCCCTGCTCCTGTCTCCGGAAAAAAAATCATTATAAGGTAAATCTCTGTGCTCACTAATCCATTTAGATTGTTTGGATAAATAAGCAAGGTTTAGAAAAAAACCAGCGAAAGGTTCTACAATAATATGAAGCCTGAGCCAGCTAAAAATAGCCTTCGTTTTTTGAATAAGGAGAAATTTCAGATACATGAATTAGATCGTCCAGGTGGTTAGCCCATATTTAGTAAAAGTATAGTTTTTGATTTCTCCGCCGAATGAATTTAATGCTTTTATTACCTGGTAACGACTATTACCCGGACAATAAAAAATCATAAATCCCCCTCCGCCGGCGCCGCTTATTTTTCCACCTGTAGCACCGGCTTTTTTTGCCGCATCATAAATTGCTTCAATATTGCTGTTACTTATATTGTGTGCCATTTTTCTTTTTTGTTGAAACCCAAAATCGAGTATTTCACCAAAGTCATTCAGCAAACCCTTTAGCAAAGATTCCTTCATCCTCTTTGATTGTTCCTTGAGTTGGTGCATAGCCTCAATACTTTTTTCATTTTTTTCATTTACATTTTTCACCTGCTCTTTAATGATCGTAGCACTTTCTCTTGAGGTTGCAGTAAAATACAACACCAGGTTATTGGCCAGTTCATGCATATATTCCGTTCTAATGCGCAGCGGATTTACAATCACTTTATCGCCATCATAAAACTCCATAAAGTTTACCCCGCCAAAAGTAGCAGCGTATTGATCCTGCTTACCGCCTGCCAGTTGCAGATCATCTCTTTCAATACTATAAGCAAGGTGTGCAATATCATAATCGCCTAAAGGCAGTTTGAGCATTTCAACAAAAGCACCAACAATGGCAACCACCAAAGTGGAAGAAGTGCCAAGTCCGGAACCAGCCGGTGCGTCCACATATGTTGAAAGTCGGAAGCCACTAACTGTAAAGGGGAAATCTTTTTGAATGCGGTTGTACACGCCTTTCAGTAAATCAAGCGTTCCATTAGTGGGTAATGAAGTGGCCCAGTCAAATTGCTGGGTTTCATTTCTGTCCAATGCTTCTAAAATAATTATTTTTTCAGACAGGATTTCTAGACTGGCATTGGCGGAAAGTGAAATGGTGGCATTTAAAATTGCCCCACCATAAGTATCGCTGTAAGGACTAACATCCGTGCCGCCCCCTGCCAATCCAATTCGTAATGGTGCTTTGCTTCTGTAAATCATATTGCGCAAATTAACTATTTAGATAATAAGGTAGTGTTTAAAAAGAAAAAAGTTGTCAGCCGGTTATTGTTTCCATCAGCAACAAACTCATTTGTATCTATACGTTATTACAGAGAATTTATTTCAGCAGAGGTTTATTTTTTATTGTCTCATTGGTATTAAAATTTATGTACTAACGATAAGGAACAATTGATATCCAGGTAACATTCTTTTATGCTAGCAAAACAATAAAAATGTGCAGGATCCTTTATCCTGAATGTATAGACTTTTTTATCAAATAATTTTTTCGCTGAAATCATTTAGAAGTGAAAAAAACTAGAACTATTTTTATGAAATAAAGAAACGATTATATATCTTCATCGTTCTGAAACAAACAGCTATTGCCTTATCCAATATCAATTGAAGCTTACACCTCAAAATAAATGGCCTTTTTATTAAAACCGAAAACTCCACCAATAAAAAAGTGTATGTATTGCTTTACACTTTTTTTAAGTAAACCACCATCTGTTTATGACGCTTTCAAGAAAGTTTAAAAAAAACTACAGCTCAAAGTTTGTAGCGTTTTTCATTTTTTTATTAGCTGCCAATAGCAACCTGCTGGCGCAACCCATCAACAACAATTGTAGTAACGCATCCGTAGTAACCATTGGCAGTGGCGGTTTTGGATTGGGGGTATTTACATCTGCTACCAGTGACATGACTAACGCCACTGTAGAATCCACTGAGAATTTTGCTCCCGCCATTTTTGTTGCAGGGCAGGATAAGAAATCAGTTTGGTACAAGTTTACTTTGCCTACTACCCGAAGTGTAAAAGTTTCATTATTACAACCGCTTCCACCACCGATTGCTGCCGGTGATGCCGGATTTACCATTTATCAAAGTACAAACTGTCTGCCTGCACTTACCGAAATCAGCAGTAAGTTTACTCCCAATCCATTGTTTGGAGATTCCTATCACCCTTGTGTAGGTGCAGGTGATTATTTGGTACAGGTATCCTCTAAATCCGGAGCTAACGGCTTATTGTATATAAAAATTGAATTAGGTGATCCGTCTCCATCTCCTTACGATAAGCCTGCAGGAGCTCAGCAATTTGGAACCCTTACCAGCAACAAAGTAACTGCATTAACTTTTGACGTAGATTGCCAGAGCATCGATAATGCCGCAGAAAACTGCCTGCCAAATGGTTCATTTAAGGATTATACAAAAAGTACCTGGCATACTTTTACCACTCCCAACTATTTCGATTGGTTGAGTGTACTTCTTGCACAAAACGACTATTCCGGCACAGACATTAAAGTAGGATATCAGTTGTATGAAGGAGATGGAACTGTGACACCTGTTAATTCGCTTACCAAAATTATTAGCTGCGACAGTCTTGTTACCGATAGGTATTACTCGGCTCAAAAAACATACAAATGTGGAGAGCTAAAGACAAATACAACTTATACGATTCAGTTATTGTATCACAAAGATTTTTTAAAAACGCTTTACCTGGGGGTTGCCTGGAATGGAAATGCTGCAACAAAAGGACCGGAACCGATAGCCAGTCTACCTGCTCCCAATAAAATGGGTACTTTATTGTATGATGATAATGGCGTCGATAATAATGCTGCCGACAATTTAGCCTGCAATAGCCGCCATAGTGAGCATAATTGTACAAATTCAATGCCCATTGCTGGTGTAACAAAAGATGGTTACCAATATAATCTGAGCACTTTTTTTTCATTTTCACTTGCTACCGCAAGTACATTAAATATTTATGCAACTACTACTTGTAATAATCCGTATTTATATGTTCGGCTATATAAGCAAAGCCTTAATACCAACTGCAATAATCTTGATACGGCTAATATAATTTCCAGTTTTTTATACAATAGCAGTACTTTAAAATGTCTTGAACCTGGAGATTATGTAGTGCAGGTTATGGGTGTAGATTCTGCTATTGCCAGAGATTATTATTACTATGGCTATTTATCCACCAATACTGCACCGATATGCATGCGCAATCATCTTGGCAATGCTGTATCGCTCAGAATTAATGTAAAAAAAGAAGTTGCTTCAAATAAATATTCACTTGCTCCAGCAGGTGCAATTGATACGATCAATAGGGTTGGCAACGTTATGACTCCTTTGCAAAATGGAGTTGTGTACCAGGGAGCTGTAGATACGCTTGGTTGCCAAAATACTTTACGTCCGGCCGACACAACTTGCAGTCCGATCAATAATAAAGTTATCTATAGGAAATTTGCAATTGCCGATAGTGGTTACGTGAACTTTAATACACTTACTTATCCGCTGCAATATAAATTATACCAGGGTGAGGCTGATGCACTTGCATCGGCACAAAGCGTATTTGCATACCCAGCCGTGTTTACCGGACTTAAACCGCAAACAATCTGCATGGATTATTATACCTATTGCGACTACAAAAATGTTTGTGTGGTACCGGGTAATTATACTTTAGCAGCCTTTGGATCTGAAAATAATTTGGGTACTGTAGATAAGCCTTCTTTTAGTTTTAATTTAAGAAACACAAAACATGATAGTTATTTAACAGCACAGGATATGGGGAGTATAATAGATAGTGTTGGTCCTTCCGGCGGCGTAAGAAATAGTGATATAGACTCTTTTTCCTGTAGAGATAATGCTGTACCAATTAATGGATATGCCCCCTGTTCAATATATGGAACAGAGGCAACTAAAGCAATATACAGGCAATTCTATTTAAGCACTCCTGCTCTTCTTACTATTTCCAATTATTATTATAATTATTACCAATGTGGGTTTACGAGCACTAAAACGCTGTTTTATGGTAAAGCAACGGATGGCTTGGCCGGTTTAACGCCTGTTGGCAACCAGTGGGATTGTTTTAATTCGGCCCAATATACGGAGCAATGTGCTACACTGCCAGCCGGCTGGTACACAATTGTATCCTACGGAAGTGGACCAAGTTATAGTAGCCCAATGAAAAATATAAACCAGAGCGGTGGGTATGGCAGTTCCGTTGGTAAACCCGATCAGATTTCTATTTCCATAACGGTGCCCGCTTGTTTGCCACCTCAATTTAACCGGCCTTATAAAGCTTCTGTTGATACCAGTACCAATCAGCCTTATAAGGTTGAATGGGGGCCACAAACAGGGCATACAGCAGCTTATCCGGTTACCTATAAAAGATATACACTAAACAAGGAAAATTTTAATTGTGTTCAGGATACTGATTTTATTAAGCAAAATCTTGCAGCATGCAATCCTGCAAATGTAAAAGTTACCTTTTACGTGTTTAAAACTACCCAGGAATCTTATTTGCAAATTGATGATGTACCGGATGGTATCTGGAGCTCAGTTTATGCTTTTGATGCAAGAACTGCCGATTCTGTGAAGCTAAAAACAGACAATCCTTTACAACCATGCCTTGCCAAACAAGGGCAAATACAATTTTGCAAATTAATGCCCGGTACCTACACGTTGGTGCTATTTGCTCCGGTAAGCTATAACTGCAATTCGGTAACACCATCTATTTATGTTGATCAGGTAGGCTATAGCCGTTTTGATCATGCTGCCAAGGCCTATGATTTTGGAGCTATTAAACCTGACAGTGTTTGGTACAATGGTAAATTAGGAGATGTTAACCCGTTGGATAATACCCGTGCTGCCAGCAACGATTTCTTCTATTGTACCACCGGGGCCCAGGAAAAAGATCCCTTTGATGGAAGCAGTTGTTACATCCAATACAATCCTGAAATATATCAAGCCGGTAATAATATTGTTTTGCATCCCGACAATACAAAATCGCCGGAAGCTTATTTTATGGACCGCAGAAATTTGTGGTACACATTTACGGTTAACCAGCCTGGAACGGTAAGAGTAAAAGTGGACAATAAAACACCCGGTAAAACCAGTCAATACCCTTTTGCAGTATACAAAACTGATGTTGATGCAAGCCTACCTTTTACATCAATTGTGGCCGGTGGCCTCGTAGATTCCACGGCTGCACTGGGATTAACGTTAATTAAGAGCAACGCCTATTACTATTATTGCTATGGTAACAATGACATTAGTTTTTATAATGAACCTTGCTCATTTAAGCCTATCCGCTATTATATTTTGGTGGATAACAGAAACGCCTATGGATATACAACCGCATCGCAAATGATTCCAAATCACCAGGTAGAAGTATCAATTTTATTGGATTCAAATAATGCTATCCCTCCTAAGTTCGACCACTTTAGCCTTGCCAATGACCTGGGTACGGTAAACAGTGGTAAAAAGAAAGGAGCCACTGATAACTACACTTGTGCTACCGGCGATGCAACTGATCCGATTTATGCATATACATCCTGTAAAAAAACCTTGTGGTATAAGTTTACAACTACCACTACCGGACAAATTCGATACGCATCTTTTTTTCAAAATCAATACCAGTATTATTTCGATAATATTCAATTGTTCAGGCAAGTAAAACCGAACGACTCTACAAGCACAGGTTTGCAGCATATGCCCTATACTACTACCTATTATGATAATGGCAGCTGGGCACAACAGTGTATTACACCGGGCACTTATTATATCATTTTACCCGGTTGTAGCGCAATAAATGAAGACGTATATCCTGAAATAGAAATTATTCCACAGGCAGGTGATTTTTGTAGCGTGCCCGCTATTGCAGCCCTTAATGGAGTAGGGGTTGCATCTGCCTCCCTGATACCCGATTGCCATACTATTGGCACCGATTATGGCGAATTTGGACCAACGCTCACCTGTCCGTCTGGTGCCAATACTGCTCTTTATAAAACATCCTGGTTCCGGATGGATATTGGTGGAACAGACACGCTGGATGTAACAGCCTATCTGGTGGAAAATACCAATGCTACTTCTACAGAAATAAAATACCGGTTAATGACAGGCGATTGCGGTGCCATGCAGGAACAGAGCTGTGTGCAGGACGCATTAACTCAAAATACTTATCAATGTTTGTTGCCTGGGCAAAAGTATTTTGTTCAGGTTTTTACCCCAGTTACAAATATTAGCGGACAACAAGTTACTGGTACGCTTGAACTAAAATTATCCGCTATCAAACATGCAGATACCTGTGCACCTGTAAACACCTGTCTGGCAAATGCCAATTTTACAACCACTTTTGATTGTACAAAAGATAAAACAGTGCGGTTTAATAATTTTTCCACCTATGGCACCGGTATTTCCTATAAGTGGGATTTCGGTTCTGGTGGACAGACTTCTGCTGCTGTTGCTCCTTTGTTTCTTTACCCTGCAAAAACCACCGACCAGGTTTACAGTATTAAACTGGTTGCACAAAACACAGCTTGCGGAAAAAAGGATTCTGTAACTAAGACCATCACCATCCCTGCAAGGCCATATGTAGATTTTGGAACCGACATGGTACAATGCAATGGTAATCCCGTAACGCTTGATGCTACTTCATTTACCGGAGCCACGTATTTATGGCAAAACGGAACGACCGATCCAACATTTACTGCTGCTGCAGCTACTGGACAAAATCAGTATTTTGTAAAAGTAGAGTATAAAAATTGTATCAGTACCGATACCATTAATATCTTCATCAATCCCATTCTTAAAAAGCCTTTACAAAATACAGTTTTGTGTGCAGTTGATTCTATACAACTCAATGCATACAGGGGCTACAACGAAACATTTCTCTGGAATACAGGCTCCACTGCTGCTAATATTTATGTAAAAAACGGGGGGATTTATTGGGTTGATGTAAAGCTTAACAATTGTGTGATAAGAGATAGTTTTAATGTTACCAGCACTGCCGCCAGCATGCCACTAGGCAATGATACAACAGTATGTCTTACTTCAGGTGGTTACAACCTGAATGCCAGTATCAGTGGTGCTGTTTCTTATCAATGGCAAAATAGCAGCGGTACAGCCAATTTCAATGTAACCCAACCTGGTATTTATTGGGTGAAAATAGATTTCGGTAATTGTATTATAACCGATTCAGTTACCATTAGCGGATTTCCTGCTGCACAGATTATTACCTCCAGTGCTTCCATCTGTTCCGGCAATAGCTATACATTGCCATGGGGAACAATAGTAAATACAGCCGCTATTTATAGGGATACCATCCGAAGAGTTGCATCCGGATGTGATAGTATTATCAAAGTAGTAACGCTTACGGTAAATACCAAACCTTCTCTTGGAGTAGATAAAAACATTTCCATTTGTGCCGGTAAAACAGCCAATCTTACAACTCAATTTACCACAACCGGCCTTACTATCGATTGGACAATTGCTGGGGCGATGGTTGCCAATCCGGCGGCAGTATCGCAGGCTGGATTGTATCGCTTGATTGCCACTAACGGTGCTGGTTGTGCTGACACGGCTTTTGTAACGCTTACGGTAGATACCAAACCCGATGTTGGTGTAGATAAATCAACCAGTATTTGTCCCGGATTTAGCATCAATTTAACCACCCAATTTGTTACAACAGGGCTTGCAACCAACTGGACCTTAGCGGGCGTAAATGTAGCTACCCCAACTGCGGTAACTGCCGCAGGCGCCTACCAGTTAATTGCCGCTAATGGAGCTGGCTGTTCCGATACGGCAATGGTAAACCTTAGTGTAAATCCAAAGCCTGGCCTGGGTTCTGATAAGACAGTCAATATTTGTCCGGGCTTTAGTACTGATCTTACCACACAATTTACAACTACTGGTTTAACGGAGTCCTGGTCGTTGGGTGGAGCAACAATTGGCTCGCCCACTGCTATCACAGCCGCAGGCATTTATCAGTTAATTGCAGCCAATGGATTTGGTTGTACCGATACGGCATTGGTTACTGTTACGGTGAATGCAAGACCCTCGTTGGGTAATGATACCGCAGTAGCAATCTGTAGTGGTAATGCCATTAATCTTACTTCCTTGTACACTACAAATGGCCTCACTAGTAACTGGACAACCGGCGGTATTGCCGTTTCCAATCCTGCTGCGGTTAGCAGTGCAGGTAGTTACCAAATAATAGCTACCAATAGCAGTGGCTGTAAGGATACAGCATTGGTTAGTGTAACGGTCAACGCCAAGCCAGCTATTGGTGCAGATAAATCAATCAGCATTTGTCCGGGCTTTAGTGCCGATTTAACCTCTCAATATTCTACCACCGGTTTAACCAGCAATTGGACGCTTAACGGCACAACAGTTACTAACGTCAATGCTGTAACTGCAGCAGGCAATTACCGCCTGATTGTTACCAATGGTTTTGGTTGTAGTGATACCGCTTTTGTTACTGTAACCCTTTCAGCCAAACCAAATCTAGGCATCGATAAATCAATAAATATTTGTGCCGGGTTTAGTACTGATCTTACCAAACAATTTGTTACAACCGGCTTAACTTCCAACTGGTCATTAAGTAACACAGCCATTGCATCACCAACGGCCATTACTGCTTCAGGAGCTTATCAATTAATTGCATCAAATGGCTCCGGCTGCAGTGATACGGCCTTGGTAACGGTTAACATTAGCCCAAAGCCAGATTTGGGTATTGATCAATCAATTAATATTTGCCCGGGCTTTAGTACCGATCTTACCACACAATTTGTTACTACTGGCTTAACAAGCAACTGGACAGTTGGGGGAGTAGCTGTAACAAATCCTGCTGCTGTGGCAACGGCTGGTACCTACCAGTTAATTGTAACCAATAGCGCAGGCTGTGGCGATACAGCCGTTGTTACTGTTGGCCTCCATCCAAAGCCAGATTTGGGTGTTGATAAATCAATCAATATTTGTCCGGGCTTTAGTGCCGATTTAACCTCTCAATATACTACCACCGGTTTAACAACTAGCTGGACAATTGGAGGCGCTGCTGTTAGTAACCCGGCTGCGGTAAATGCAGCAGGCAATTACCGCTTGATAGTATCAAATAGTTTTGGTTGTACTGATACGGCTTTTATTTCCGTAAACCTTTCAGCCAAACCAGCACTAGGCATTGATAAATCAGTAAATATTTGTGCCGGGTTTAGTACTGATCTTACCAAACAATTTGTTACAACCGGCTTAACTTCCAACTGGTCATTAAATAATGCAGCAATTGCATCACCAACCGCCATTACTGCGGCGGGAGTTTATCAATTAATTGCAACAAATGGCTTAGGCTGTAGTGACACAGCGTTGGTAACGGTAAGCATTAGCCCAAAGCCAAATTTAGGTGTTGATAAAACCGCAACTGCCTGCAACGGTAACAGCATTGATTTAAACAATCAGTTTACAACTACGGGCTTAACAGCTGTTTGGACAAGGGGTGGAGTAGTGGTTAACAATCCTGCAGCAATTACAGTGTCTGGTATTTACCAATTGGTAGCAACCAATACATCGGGCTGTTCCGATACGGCTTTGTGCACTGTTACCATCTTTTCAAAACCCTTTGTTGGCAGAGATACCAGCATTAATATTTGTCCGGGCAGCAGCTTTAATTTAACTGCTCAATACCCGGTAACGGGTGTTGCAACAAGCTGGACAATGGCTGGAGTTGCAGTACCCAATCCAACTGCCATTAATCAGCCCGGTGTGTATCAATTAATTGGTACCAACAGTAATAATTGTTCCGATACGGCTTTGTTTACCCTTACGGTTGATCCCAACCCAACGGTAGTAATTACGAATCCGGCAAACCTTTGTGAACCGCAAACGGCCAATCTTACCTTGCCTTCGGTAACTGTAGGTTCGTCACCCAATTTAACTTTTAGCTATTTTATTGATACCACCGCCTTAACCGTTTTTGCATCGCCATCCGCTGCACCCGCAGGCACATATTTTATAAAAGGCACTAACGCTACCGGCTGTTTTGATATTAAAAAAGTGCTGGTGTTTGTGTATCCAATGCCGGTGGTAAAAGCAGGCGCAGATACTGCTATTTGCGAAAACACAACAGCCTTGCTACATGTGGCCGTTAGCAATATTTTAGCGCCGGTATTTTATCAATGGGAACCGGCTACTTCCATAGAGAATTCAACAGCATCAATATCCATTGCAAACCCAGCAGCTACTACCGTTTACAAGGTTACTGTTAAGGATACTTATGGTTGTAATTTTAATGTGGTGGATGAAGTGAAGGTCACGGTTCAGCCGCCGGTAAATGCCTTTGCAGGTAATGACACCACTGCTTCTGTCAGAGTACCTCACCAGCTAACAGCTACGGGTGGTGTGCAATATTTATGGTCACCCGCCTATCCTTTAAACAATCCATTTATTTCAAACCCATTGGCAGTTTTAAGTATAGATACCCGGTTTGCGGTAGAGGTAAGAGATGCCATTGGTTGCGTGGGGTATGATACTGTTTTAATTAAAGTTTATGAGGGCATTACGTATTATATGCCCAACGCATTTAGCCCCAATGGGGATGGGTTGAATGATATTTTTAAACCAACACCGGTGGGCATCGTAAGCACCACTTATTTTAGAATATTTAACCGTTATGGTGCAATTGTTTTTGAAACTAATCAATGGAACAAAGGCTGGGATGGAACTTACAAAGGAATTCCTCAGCAAATAGGTAATTATGTGTGGGTGATAAAGGGCACCGGGCGTAACGGCAAGGTTGTTGAAATGCGGGGGAATGTAGTATTGGTGAGATAGGGGAAAATATAAAGCTGAAGCAATCGCAGTCTTGAGAAATTGAATTCAATTACTGGTGTTTAGCAAGAATAAGTACTTACTGATAATACCAAATATAATTTCAATATAGGCTCCCGATAGCTATCGGGATTTGCTGGCTGAAATTATGTGCGATGGGGCAGTGCGTAGGGAATGGGTAAATACCGACCTGTGCAGATCGATCTTGGCTTGAACTAACATCACACTATAATCGGTATGATATATAGTTCGCTTTAAAAACGGTACACTTTATTAATAGTGATGGATACTATTCCGGACAAAAAAAAAGCTACAAAAAATGAAAGTCATTCTTTGTAGCTTTTTACTTACTGCTAAAAACTGATTTATCAGTAAATATTAATCTAATTTAAATTGCACATTGTTATCTCCCCACAATAATTGAACGTTTCCATCTTTGCCAATAACAAAAGTCATTTTTTCTGCAAAAGTAGCCGCTTTTGTTGCCTTGGCTGTTACCCTTAAAGCGTCGTCTGCTTTTTTGTAGTCATATGCCCCCCATTGGTTCCATGTTTTATTGAAAATAATTGTCCATACACCATCGTTAACTACAGAAAATAAGCCATACTTGCCTGCAGCTAACGCCTGTCCATTAACTTTAATGGGTTTGGATGTTTCAAATACAGTTGCTTCATTGGCACCTGTTCTCCACACATCCCCGTTTTTTGGTTCAATATTTTTGCCAATGGTTCTGCCTTTAACAGAAGGCTGGCTATAGTCTATTGTTACCATCGCACCGGAAGCTAGTGTTGCAGTGGCCATAGCAGGGGGGCTTGGTCTTTTGCTTTTATCTTCTTTTTTCTCCTGCGCAAAAACATTCATTGATGTAAACAGCAATGAAGCCATTACTGATAGTGTTAATAATTTTTTCATAAAAAATTTTAATTGTTGTATAATGTTTAAAAATAAATATCCTTAACCAGTTGGTTGAGGATGGCTATTTTTATTCATCATTTCAATAATTAAAATTTTTTATGAAAAAATTATTAACACTATCAGTAATGGCTTCATTACTGTTTACATCAATGAATGTTTTTGCGCAGGAGAAAA
>JBBQEA010000065.1:0-22000 GCA_038320245.1 Chitinophagales bacterium
AAATAAAATTGTGAACACCGAGGCTATCCTTCAAATAACTTACTGTAAACTTCCAGAGTGTGGTAAATTCCTGCACGGTACAATGGCCACTACCCCACCAAAACCAATCGCCATCAAACTCATGAAATGGCCTAAAAATAATGGGTGCTGATTTGCCGTCTTTTCCTTTTACGGAATTTGCTACTTCAGCAATATTTTTTAAAATGGTTTTATACTTTTCATTGTAGGTTCCACCGGGAATTATGTATTTAACCGCAGCTATAACTCCCGAATCTTTCCAGTAAAAATCAGTGGCGGATACCGGGTTGTTAAAATGCCAGGAGGCTGTAACAACGCCTCCATTGTTATAGGTGGCTTCAATGTATTTTTTTAAATGCTCTTTTGTATTTTGAATCTCGGCATCGGATTTTCCTGACAGGCCGCTAAAGTCAACTCCAATCACAGCCGGATTACTACCTGTTACAGACTTTACATCCGACTTGTCTTCTTCCCCACTCCAACCATGCCCATACTCCATTGCATGCTGATGACCGAAGAGAATATATTGCTTGGATAGTTGATGAAGGTTGTAACACAATGCCTTTGTTTCTGGTGTTGCTTTTGCATCTATCAACCTAACTTTTTGCTGGCTACTGCAAAAATTTACCCTTAACAACAAGCTGCTTATGAATATTATTTTAAGATACTTTTTCATTGGCTAATCATTATACAAATTTCCAACACGAATATTTCTTTTTCTTTTTGATGCTAATTTTTATCCCTCTATAAAAAAAGCCATCCCCGCAAAAGAGATGGCTTTTAACTTTCACACGAAAAATCTATGTCAATTTTTTGTCAGCAATTTTATTAATTCAATCCCATGTCATCAACATAGATGATATAATCGGGGCCTGCAACGCCACTGTATTCTTTAAGGTACAGATGCGTTAAAGTGGTAGCTGAAGAAATATCAGAAAGTGGAATGGTATAATCCGTCCATACACCTTCAACTATGTCGATCGTTTTTCCATCCTGTTCATTAAATCCAATATTCACCCGCTTTCCATTTGTTCCGGGTCCACCATAAATTGAAATTTTAAAAGTGGTATATGCTGCAAGAGGGATAGTTGCGCCGCCTAGTTGGTATGGAACACCCCACTGTGGCGAGTAAGTGATTTTAAGAGATTTTGCACCCGTTCTTACAGGAGTAGTATTTGCCGGATCAACGCTTCCGCCCCAGCCGCCACCAATCCATCCATTCCAGTTAGAGGACAGTGCTTCATCCCAAATTGGAAAAGCAATTCCTGCAACCAGTACTGTTAATGCACTGCTGCTTACGCCTGTTCCATTTGGAGTAGTTATACTTACATTGCCAGATAGAGCACCAGCAGGCACAGTAAGAGTTAGTATAGAATCATTAAGTACTGTAAATGCTGTGGCAGTGGTACCCAACTTTACAGCTGATGCACCATTAAACCTAAGCCCTTTTACGGTGGTTACGTCACCGGCATGAACAGAGCCTGGCGAAAATGAAGTAATAACCGGTCTGCGGTTTACATTAAAAGCAATACTATCGGCACCATTTGTATTGGTCAATTTTATAAACTGGTCTCCGGCAACAGCATCCCACGGAATAGTTACTTTCATTATGGTATTGGTATCGGCAGTGGCTGCAAATACTGCATTCACGCCTGCAAACTTTACACTTTTTACCAATGAAAAATTAATACCAACAATGGTTAATACATCTCCCGGCAAACCTGTAACTGGTGTAATAGAAGTTATTTTTGGAACAGGTGGAGTTAGCAATACTGTAAACTTGTATGCGGAATAACCTTTGCCATCACTCAGGTAAACCTGCACAAAAGTTTCGCCCAGTGGCATGCTGTCTGGCACCTTAACATTTATTGATGAATCAGTATTTGCAGAGGGATTAAAATCAGTAACCACCCTTGTGCCAAATTGAACCTTGCTTACATTTTGGAGGTTGAGTCCCTTAATTACAATCGGCGCCTTGGCAATTGCGCTGCCGGGAAAAATTTCTTTTATCAATGGCAGGCTCTGGGCCGGATTTGAAATTTCTTTTTTACAACCAGCAAAAAAGAAAACCGAAGCTGCTAAAGGAATGCTTATCAGCAGTAAGTTTTTTATTATTTTATTCATGATAATTTTTTTATGACAATATAAATTGAATTAAAAGCGATGGTGCTGTTTTATTGAAAATGGGTAGCCAATGTTTATTTCACTAACATCACATCATCCAGGTATAATTTTTCATCCTGCCCATCAGGTCCTCTCAATCTCCATCCAATTTGGTTGAAGGATGTACCATTTGCCCAGAGATCTAATTGAGAAAGTGGAATTTTATAATAGGTCCATTCATTTGCAGGTAGTGTAAATGTTTTAGGCCTGGTGTTAACAGAATTATTATTGTCGGGTGATTGCTGGCTCCATACCCATATATCAAAATTAACCGTTCCGCCTTTCATCCAAAAACTCAGGTATTTGTAATTATCATTGGTAATATTATTCCAGCCAAAACCCATTTGATGCCAGTTGCCTTTTTGATAATTTTTACCGTAAGACGCTGTGCCTGTTTTAGAAATAGTGGTAGATATAAATCCTGCATCTCCCCATGCGGCATCCTGTTCTCCATTTTGATAAGCATCATCAAAAAACTTAAAATTATTTGTAAGGCTTACAAATTCTTCTGTAGTGGCAACCGTACCGGCCAAGTTGGTAATATCAAGAAAAGTGCGGTATTTATCAGTAGCAGGCATTGTAATAACTAAAGTAGTAGCCGTTTTTGAAACAACCGTACAAACTTCAGTAGATCCTGTAAATTTTACAGCCAGTACATCATCCAGGTTTTTACCGGTGAATGATAAAGTTGTGCCTTCTTTAAAATTATAATTGTCAACACTGATAATGGTGGGCAAACCCAACACTTTAAATGGTACACTATACTGGTAGCCATTGGCATTTGTAAATACAATATTCTGACTACCCGGGTTGGCATCATCCGGCACACGAAAAATGATTGCACCATCTGTATTAAAAACAGGATTAAAGGAAGATTTTACATTTCCATTATCAAAGCTGATGGAACGAAGATCTTTAAGGCCAGAGCCTGTAAGCGTAACAACTGATTTACTTGCTCCCTGCACTGGAGAAACCTGAAAAACCGGTGTAACTATTTCTTTTTTTGTACAGGACAAAAAGATGGACAAGCCCATGAGAAAGATGCCTGCTATACTATTTAATTTGCTGAATTTTTTCATTGTTTTAAAATTTATACGATTTTAAAATTCGTTTGATGATTAATAATATGGAATAGCTGGCTCAAGCAACAACGGATCAATCACTGTTTCTGCCTGTGGTATAGGCAGGTACAATTGTGAAGGCGACGAAATTGTTGCTCTGAAACTGGTAAGCTGTTTATTAAAATTATATGTACCTCTTTCTTGCGCCTGAAGCATTGCTTTGGCTTTCTCAAAACCCTGACGTTGTATATCAAACCAATAATCACCTTCAAAAGCAAATTCAACTTTACGTTCGTGTAGCATATCGTCCATAGAAAACCCGGAAACCGCATCGAGGCCAGCACGTGTATGAACTGCATTGTATGCAGCAAGTGCATCAGCATCGTTAGTAGTGCCAGTGCCACCTAATATTGCTTCTGCATAAATCAGCAATACATCTGCGTAGCGCAAAATATAAGTTCCAATCTGGCTGTGAGAACTACTGTTAACCGGCTCCCCTGCCCTGTTAGGCCCAACCACATATTTCATAATGCTTGAACGGGTACCTGTGCGGATATGAAAATTATCCGTGTTATTGCCGGTGGTATCATAAGTAAAACCATTTGGGAAACTTGCATTCTTCCAGTCCGGATTGTGAAAACCCTGTTCCATTACTGACCATTGACGCCGATTATCTCCAACTGCATATCCTGTAGCCGGGTTTAACATATCGATAGAGGGAACAAGGGCCGAATAGCCGGCACCACTTGTGGGTGCAGGTGCCAGCAATGGTTGTGGCCCTACATACAACTGAAATCTGTTTCCGCCATTCCATCCAAGGGAAGTAAGCCATTGAAGAGAGAACAATGATTCCTTATTATTATTGGCTGCAGACGATGTAAACATCTTACCATAATTATCATACAAACCAATTACCCCGCTGCTGTTGGCATAAGTAATTACTTCTTTTGCTTTTAATTTTGCATTGGCATAATCTTTAAGATAGAGATACACTTTTGCCATCATGCCCTTAGCTGCATATTTTGTTACACGGCCGGGCTGGTAAGCAACGGCTGGCAGGTTTTCTTCTGCAAACTGCAGGTCTTCCAAAGCGAAACGCAGTACATCTTTTTGTAAATATCTTGGCACCAAATATTTGCCAGGTTCAGTTAATGCAACCGGATCATTTACAATGGGTGCATCACCAAAAGTGCGACCAATATAGAAATAAGCAAAGCCACGGATGAACCTTGCTTCTGCAATACCTTGTATGAGATAAGCCGGATCAGCAACCTGGCCTTTTTTTGTTTCAAATGATTGTATCAATACTGAAGCCTGTCCGGCTGCTTTGTAGCATGCCTTCCACGTAAGCCCGATTAAGCCATCTGTACTTTGAATATTAAAATTGTAAAAAGAATTATACTGGTCGTTGCCTGCAGCACCGGTAACAGTTCCACCCAACACATCTCCTACAGAAGAAAATGCTTTGTCAAACCAATCGCCCCAGGGCTGGTTATAGAGTAAACCTGTTGCACCATTTACCTGTTCAGCATTGTTGTAGTAAACATCCAGCGTTGCATTCGATGTAGAAGGATGCTCCAAAAATGATTTTTTGCAAGACGCTCCGCTTAAGATTAATGTGCCTGCAAGAATTATATATTTTAGTTTCATGATCTGTTGATTTAATAATTTAGAATTCAATGTTTGCACCAATGGTAAATGATCTTGGATTTGGATAATGCCCGTTATCAATATTCATCAGCGTTACCCTGCTGTTGTAAGCTCCAAGCTCCGGATCGTATCCTGTGTATTTTGTAAACGTGTACAGGTTTTGTATTGAAGCATATAATTTGAAATTATTCAGTTTTGCTTTCGCAATCATCTTCTTTGGCAAATTGTAACCAAGCGAAACATTTTGAATCCTCAAAAAAGAGCCACTTTCAATAAAACGATCTGATATTCTGAAATTATTATTGTGCCATTGATTGTACCTTGGTAAGGAGCCATTGGGATTATCAGAACTATACCTGTCAAGCACTGTTGTCAACTGGTTATTATATTGATTTTTCAGCCCTTCGGTTTGGCGGCGGGAATAGTTAAATATTTTTGCGCCATAGCTTCCATATACAAATACGGAAAGATCAATCCCTTTATAGGTAACAGTATTTGTCATACCGTATGTGAACGTTGGATTTGGGTTACCTATCACCGTTACATCCTTGTCATCAATTTTATTATCTCCATTCAGGTCTTTATACCGTACATCACCCAACCATTGTTTATCTGCCTGTACAGGCAGCCCCCAATTAACACCATTATTCAATTCCTTCATATCCCGGAATAGTCCATCTGTAACAAATCCATAAAATGAACCTACAGGCAATCCCTGTTGAGATAAGGTAACCAGCGGGTTGTCGCCGTATTCATCAAATGAACCTTTCAGTGTTGCATCTGGCGCATTCAAAAAATCCAGTTTGTTTTTGTAATGGCTAAATACAATACTCGTTTTCCAGATAAGGTTGGTGTTTTGAATATTATAAGTGGTGATGCTTATATCGATACCCTTGTTGGTCATCTGCCCATCATTTGCAATAGGAGTTTGAATATCATTCCAATTTGTTCCTAACCCGGAGAAAGCACCCAGCTGTGTAGAAAGCAACATTTGCGTTGTTATTTTCTTGTACACATCAACTGAAATTTCAACTCTTTTGTTAAGTATGGTAGCATCTATACCAGCATTATAAGTCTTAACAGATTCCCACCCAAGTTTTGGATTGGCAACATTGGAAGGAAGACTGCCTGGACCGAACGGGCCAGTAGTGGGTGCTGCTATATTTGAAACGTACACATTATTGCCCGATACGCTTTGATTACCCACAGAGCCTGCACCAACTCTCAGTTTTAAATAACTTAGATTTTTTAAATCTTGTGCAAAGGCTTCGTTGGTAATAGTCCATGAAGCCGATACTGCCGGGAAAGTTCCCCATCTTTTACTTGGTCCAAAACTGGATGATCCATCACGGCGAACGGATGCACTGATTGCATACTTATTATTGTAAGTATAGTTAAGCCTTGCAAAAAAAGATTCCATGCTCCACTTGCCATTGCCTGCGCCAATCGTTTCATTTGAGTTGTTGCCACTGGCACCTGCCGCAAGGGAAGGAAGATTAAGTTGCAGATTTTCCCTGCTGGCATTTACATAGTCATATTCGGAATATTGTGTTTCATGCCCAAGCGTTACAAAAACAGCGTTTTTATTAAAATTGGTATTGTAGTTTAAATAATTTTTTACAGCATAATAAATACTGTTGCTGCGGTCTTCCCTGATTTTACTGATGTTGATCACTGCATTTTGTTGTGGATTTGGATTTGCCACAAAAGGTTGATAAGCTTTGTTTGCGCCAAGATTAAAATCGTAGTTTACTTCGTTTCTTAAAGTGAGCCCTTTTGTAAATTCAATTTCGCCATACAATGCACCAAATACTTTTGTACTTACAGCTTTTACATCACGAAGAGAGGCTATAGCTACAGGGTTACTAGGATTTCCAAATTGGCTGCCCCCAATAACTGTTTGGGTTATAAAATTACCAAACACATCCCTTACCGGTGCTGCCGGACTGTTGTATAATACGGTACTTGTAACCGCATCAAAACCATCAGACAATCCAATTTTTTGGTTGCTTCTGGAAAGATTTCCACTAACGCCGGCTTTAAACCAACTTTTTACCTGTTGATCAATATTCATGCGTACAGTATAACGCCTGAATTTAGTTTCAATCAAAGTACCTAGTTGATCAAAATACCCACCTGAAAAATAGTAAGTTGTTTTGCCGTTACCGCCGGAGAAAGACAACTGGTGATTTTGAATATGGCCTGTCTGGTAAATTTCATCCTGCCAATCTGTACCCTTTCCTAACAAAGAAGGGTTCCGGAATTCTCCCACTGTATCCTGCATTCCACCTGTTACTGCGTTGATGTCTTTGATTAATGAATTTTGATAAATTGCAAATTGTTGCAAATTCATTACCGATAATTTTTTGGGAATTTTTTGAAAGCTATAAGACACATCGTAGGATATTTTACCCTCTCCACTTTTACCACGTTTGGTATTGATAAGAACTACACCATTTGCAGCTCTTGATCCATAAATAGCCTGAGCAGAAGCATCCTTTAAAATATCGATAGAGGCAATGTCATTTGGATTCAGCGTGGCAAGTACACTCTGCGATGTTTGCCCACTGCCGCCGCCAAGAAAATTCTGCTCCAGGCTGGAACTCTGTGCAGCGATTGGCACGCCATCAATTACATACAGTGGTTCGTTTCCGTTTACTGATGTTATGCCCCGTACACGTACACTAACGCCTCCACCTGGTTGCCCGGAGTTATTGGTTACCGTTACACCGGCTACTTTTCCCTGCAATGCCTGATCTACTCCGGCAACAGGAAGGTTTTTAATATCTTTTTCGGAGATGGAAGAAATAGACGTTGTTACATCCGCTCTTCGCCTTGTTCCATAACCAATAACCACTACCTCACCCAATCTGGAATCAGCTCCTTTTAAAATTACTGATACATTTGTTTTGCCCTCAACAGACACATCAACAGGTTTCATACCTATGTAAGTAACCTGAATACTTTTTTGTGAAACCGGTACCTTAATTGCAAAGTTTCCATTTGCATCAGCATTAACAGTGGCATTTCGCATATTCTTTACTGAAATGGATGCGCCTTGCAATGGGTTGCCTTTTTCGTCCTGAACTGAACCTGAAATAAGTTTGGAAGCTTTCTGAGCATTTAGAGTAATGCCGCCCAGCATAAGCAAAAGAATAAGAAGATAATCTTTGGTAATTTTTAGCATAGCAATAGTTTTTAATTGATGTTGTAAAGTTATTTTACAAGCTAATAATAAAATAATACTATTTTAACTATTAGTAATTATTAAAAGACTCTTGGTGTAGAAAAGACGCCAATATCTTTTTAAACACGACGTATAATTGATATGAATACGTAAAAATTGAATAGCAAATTGGTAATACTATTTTATCACTTTATAAATGAAGATTTAAAAAAGCATACCTGCAATCAATGTTTTCGCTGCCCGGTAAAAAGTGTAAAAGATAAGAACGGATTATACTCCAATTGAAACAATTCGCCTGATAATTTCTATACACGCCCTACTGTTATGGTAAGGGCATTTCCAGATGCCAGCTTTATCCTGATGCTCCATGATAGTTCCATTTTCATTTCGTCCCCAATACCATTCACCATACAATTTATCTTTTATGAACGATTGAATATATTTCCAGGATTGTAAAGATCTATCGAGGTAAAATTTGTTATTGGTAAGTTGCCAGGCATTAAAAAAACCAATCATTGCTTCGGCCTGCACCCAGGAATGTTTTTCTTTTATATCATGATTAGTAGTTGGTTCGTATTCATACCACAAGCCTCCATCTTTATCTAACCCTTCCGAAGCTGACGATGCAATTTTTGCTGCAAATTTTTTAGCAATCTCTATTAATGACAAATCTGTTGTTACTTCCGCTGCTTCCAATAATAACCAGGCAGCTTCAATATCATGACCAAAAGAAATAGTGGTTGATCTAGGGTTCCATTGTTCATCAAAAAACAATGTCAGGTGATGCGTATTGGAATCAATTATATGGTTGATAAAGTTTTTAATCAACAAGATAATTTTATCCTTTAATTCAACATCAGGCCAAATTCGATATAACGCAGTATAGGCCTCCAGTACATGCAGGTGCGTATTCATTGTCTTTTTTTCGTTGGCATCTTTTGCACTCAGCCGCAGATCTTCCAGTGTTTTCCAGTCTCTTGTAAAAGCATCAAGATAGCCAGTGTAAGTTTTATCGAAACTATATTGTTCGATGGTTTTATACAATTCAATCGCCTTATTTTTTGAAGCTTCGTTATTGCTTGCGGCAAAATATGCGCTGCATCCATAAATTGCAAATGCCAGTGCATAAATTTGTTTTTTTGTATCTAATGGTTCCCCTTTTGCATTCAATGACCAATAGATTCCACCATACTCTTTATCAATAAAATTGTTATCAATATAATTGTATGAAATCCTTGCCAAATGAAGATATTCCTCCTTTTTTGTTGCAGTATAAGCGGAAGAAAATGCCCACAAAATTCTGCTGTTAAGTACAGCCCCTTTGGGTGCGTCCGGATAACCAATATTATTTTCATCGATGCGGCCAATAAAACCGTCGTTCACATTATCGCAGGTATTTTTTACCCAGTATGCTAAAATTGACTCCAACTCGGCCTGCATTTCCAGGCTATATTCTTTTAGTATTGATGTAGTTTGTAAGTCTAGATTATCCATGTTGCTTCAATAGGTTTTATTGATTTCTTACATGTGCTATTACGGATTTGTTTTCGTCTCTAAAAGCATTTGTGATCTTTAAATTATTTTCAATAATTGTATAAACAGTTTTAACTGATGCTGCAGAACTTAACCCATCTTGCGGTGTATTCATTACATAATCAAGTAGCCTTTCAATAGAAGAAACAGCAACATGCATGCGGGTATCTGATGATGCATAATAGATAAATACCTTACCATCTTCATCCGCAATCCAACCGTTGCAAAATACCACATTTGATACGTCTCCAATTCGCTCCTCTCCTTCCGGTGCTAAAAAATACCCTCCGGGTTTATGTATTACTTTCGTAACATCTTTTAAATCTGTCATAAACATGTACAACACATAACGCAAGCCAGCAGCGGTATTGCGGACACCGTGTGCCAGGTGCAACCACCCATGTGCAGTTTTGATCGGTGCAGGACCTTGTCCATTTTTCATTTCGGAGATGCTGTGGTACACACGAGGCTCAATCACTATTTCTTTTTCAATAACTGCATCGGTAATATCTTTTGTCAGCCCAAAGCCAATGCCACCGCCTTTGCCAGCTTCAATAAAACTATCCTGTGGCCTTGTATAAAAAGCATATTGACCATCCACAAACTCGGGATGTAAAACCACATTTCGCTGCTGTGCAGAACTTGTTTTTAAATCAGGCAATCGTTTCCAATCTATCATGTTTTTTGTACGGGCAATGCCACATTGAGCAATAGCCGCAGACTCATCGCCTGCTGCCGCATTGGTATCTTTGCGCTCTGTACAAAAAAGTCCGTATATCCATCCATCCTCATGCAGCACCAAACGCATATCATAAATATTTGTTTCAGGCACATCCGTTTCCGGCATAAAAACAGGATGAGGCCAAAATGAAAATTTATCAATTCCATTATCGCTTTCTGCAACAGCAAAAAAACTTTTTCTATCTGTACCTTCAACCCTTACCACTAAAACATATTTATCCTTCCATTTAATTGCGCCTGCATTTAACGTAGCATTTATCCCAAATCGCTCCAACAAAAAAGGATTGGTAGCCTGGTTAAAATCGTACCGCCAATTTAATGGCGCATGTGCGGCAGTTAACACAGGATTTTTGTACCTGTTAAAAACGCCATTGCCACCTGATACAACTTCATTAGGTTTTTGCAATAACTGAATTTGTTGCTCCTGCAAAAAATTCAATCTGTTTTTAAATTCGCTTTTCATACATTAAATTTTAATTTTCCAACTTATTCCACCAGGTTCTTTTTAGTATCAACACAATAATAATAATGACTGCTATTGTTATCCACAGCGGCTGTTGCATGTTCAAAATAAAATACATGGGCAACAGGGTAAAACATAATTGACCAATGATCCCTATCACCACATTAAACATATCTAACCTGAAATTTTTATTACCAACAAAAGCAGGATCTGCAGCTACAACTTTTTCATGAATAGGTTTCCAAAAACCCCATGGTCTTACTGTTTTGTAAAAAGAGATGAGTACTGCTTCATCTGTTTGAGGAGCTGCGTAGGTTCCAATAATACACGCTGCAAGCGACAGCACAAAAAGCAGTGGCCACCAATACAAAGGCAGGCCGGTTGTTACATAAGGCATTGCCAATGCTGCAATAATACCCACTGCCATACCCCAGAAAAAGCCATTGGCATTAAACCGCCACCAATACCATTTTAAACAATTGGCAGCTACATATCCACCATACAAACCACCCACAATCCATTGAAGAATATCATTTACGTTGTTGGCCAAAAAGCCAAAGAATACACCTGTAGCTACTACCACTATCCCTACAATATAATTGACAGAAAGTATCTTTTTATTACTGGCATTGGGATTGATATATTTCAGGTAAATGTCATTGGTAATGTACGCCTGTGCAGCATTTAAGGTGCCGCTAAAAGTTCCCATAAAAGCCCCCATCAGCCCGGTGAGTACAATACCCAATACACCAACAGGTAAAAAATTATTAACAGCTCCGGGCAATATTCTTTCAAAATCTGTTACACCATCCGGTCCTTTTAAATACAACTGATTATAGTGCAGCAGTGCCAATACGGTAAGGCCGGTAATCATTGAGTATCGGATAGGAAGCAACATAATACTTACAAATCCTGTCATCTTACTAGCATCTTTAGGACTGCGGGTACTCAACACTTTTTGCATGTCGTAATTCGGTGCAGGGCCAGCCAATGAGGCAAACACACCCTTTAACAACATCATCATAAAAAATATTCCGAATAAACTAAATCCATCATCTGCAATTTTTTTATTGGCATCTGCTGCTATTTTACTCCAGTCTAAATTGAGCCGCCAACCGAAAAAAGGATTGGCCCAACCCTCCGGCACAATCAGTGTTTGTCCATGTAATTGCTGCATGGCTATTACAGCAATGGCGATGCAGCCAATAGTCATAATGCTGTATTTGATTACATCACCTAATACAATGCTGTGCATACCTCCAAGAATGGAGTAAAATGTAGCAAACAACGTAAATATGATGCCATAAAAATGCGGCACATATTTAGGCGATATTTCAAAGGGAACATATCCCTTAACTATATCCCAGGGTATAAAAATTTCTACAAATTTTCCCAGTCCAACAAAACCGTAGGCCAAAAAACCCAGACAGGCTATTAAGGCAAAAGCAATTACAATAATATGCGATCCTGTTACTCCTTTCCCGGTGAGTCCAAACCTTGTGTGAAGCCACTCTGCGCCAGTATTGGCGTTGCTTCTCCTAAGCCATTTACTTAAAAACATCATCATAAATACCTGATTAAAAACAGGCCATAACCAGGGAATCCAGATACTTTTTAATCCATATACAAAACACAATGCTACCATCCACATGGTACCACTAATGTCAAACATATCCGATGCATCACTTAAGCCGAGCATATACCAGGGTAAACTTTTTCCTCCCATCAAATAACTCTCTTTGTTTTTACTCGCCTTTTTACGCATCCAAAAACCAATAAAGATCATAGTGACCAGGTAGCTGACTAAAATGAGGATGTCGATTAATTGTAATTTCATGATTGGTAAGCAAGCTTTCGTTTAAAACAATGCTGGTAGTGTTGTTTAATAATAAAAAGTCTAATAAGTTAGTTTGATACTGATGGATTTTAAAACGGGAAATTATTATTGATACAATTTTAATTGTTTGGTCCGCTTCCCAAAAAATATTCTTTTATTCTTACTAAATATTAAAAAATCATCAGCTGATAATTGCCCTGGATATGGCACATAATATTCTATTTCATTTGCCGACTTACGTCCTGCATTTCTCCATGCCAATACATAAGCAATGGAATGTTTTTCTATAGCTTTCAAAAAAACAGTAGTCCACCAGTCAGCATCCGGAACGTTATTATACCCAAACTCTGTAAGCGCCGGAATTTTATTTTTTTCTTTTGCAATTTTATCAAGCAGGGAGAGGCTTTTATCCATTTCAGCTATAAACTTATCATTAGCCAGTATATCTCCTTTTTGATAAATATCAAAGCCAACAATATCCACCCAATCATTGCCCGGATATCTTTCTACATATTCATTTTCAGATGAAAACCTGTCTGTATTAAAAGCGTACAACAATTGATGGATTTGTTTTGTGTCTCTTAAATAAGAAACGGTGTACTTCCATAACTCAATCAATTCTTTTGGCGTACAATTCTTTCCTCCCCACCAAAACCAACTGCCATTTAACTCATGATACGGACGTAATATTACGGGAATAGGGGTTCCATTTTTTGATTGCAGGCTTTGCAAAAAAACAGCAACTTTATCAAGCCAGGTATTGAATAATTTATTTTTTTCACCTCCCGGCAAAATGGAAGGAATTGTATTGGCTGGCGATGGATCCCATGCAGATTTACCAGTGAGTGGATTATTTAAATGCCAACTGATAGTTATTACAGCGCCCGCTTCGTACCCCTTCCGGATATAGTCTTTCATCAAATTAAACGGAACACCATCCAGATTTGCTAATGCATCATTTTCCAGTCCACCTAGCTCCCATCCAAATACTCCGGGATACTCGCCTGTAATGTCTTTTACGTCACTCCTGCCCTGCTCATATTTCCAGTTTACACCGTAAGCCATGTCATCCTGGTGACCAAAAAGTGTACACTTTTGTGACAGTAATTGCAAATTGTGAAAAAGCCTGCCGGTTTCTCTTGTCGCCAATTTATCAATAGGCTGAGCTTTAACTGTAGCACAATTAACAAGGCATGCTAAAAATAGAATGACGTAAAATCTTCCTTTAAAATCATTGTTAATTTGCATGGTCGGCTTTGTAACTTTAGTTAAACAAAAATAATACTATCGCTTCTCCCAATACTAATACTTTATTATCCTATAATAGCTTTATTTTAATAGATACTTTTTGATTTTTAAATATAAGCATATAAATTACGTGACGAAAGCTGATAAATATGATTTAATATCCCATAGCTTTGTGATACTATTTTAATCGATCTATCAGCTTTGAAACTAAATTTCTCTTAAAACTTTTTATACTAATTTTTAATGAATAAAGATATTGTAAGAGAGATAACTCCGCTCACACAAAATGATTGCTTTACCATTTTCTCCAGGGTAAAAAATAATTTCAATTTTCCGCTGCATTATCATGAAGAATATGAACTGAATTTAATTATCAATGCCAAGGGAGCCAAACGTATAGTTGGTGATCATGTTGAAGAAATTGATGAACTTGAACTGGTATTGGTAGGTCCCAATTTATCGCATGCGTGGTTTACACATCATTGCAATAGTGGTGAAATAAAGGAAGTAACTATTCAGTGGCATAAAGATCTTTTTGATGAAAAATTTTTACGTCGAAATCAGCTAAGTTTTATCCGGAAAATGTTTGAACTTTCCTCCAAAGGAATTCAGTTTAGCAAAGACACGATACAAAATATCTATCCACGAATTGAGACATTAAATCAAAAAAGCGGGTTCGATTCCGTAATGGCATTAATAAATATTTTACACGATCTTTCTACCAGCAGAAATTTAAGAACTCTTTCCGAATCGAGCTTTAACAGCGAAGCTCAATATAATTACAACAGCAGACGAATTGAAAAAGCATTTGAGTATATGAATAAAAATTACGACAAGCAAATTGCATTGGCCGATTTAGCGAAGCTTGTAAATATGACGGAAGTTTCTTTCAGCAGGTTTATAAAAAAACGCACCGGCATTTCTTTTATTGACAGCTTAAATGAAATAAGGCTGGGCCATGCATCCAGAATTCTAATAGATACCACCAATTCAATTGCGGAGGTTTCGTACAGTTGTGGGTTTAATAATATTTCCAATTTCAACAGACTCTTTAAAAAGAAAAAAAGTTGTACACCAAAAGAATTCAGGGAGAATTTTGCTGGTACCAGAACGTTTATTTGAAACTACTTTTTCTTTTTATAATGGACCTATTTTTTATATATCAAAAATTGAGATAAAAACAAGTATAACTAATGCAGAATTAAACATAATAAACGTGAATGAAATCACTTTTAGACGTAAGCGCTATTTTTAGCAGCAATGTGCTGTACTAAAAAAATTAGAGGAATCAAAAACAACATAGCAATTTGTAATTATTTATAAACGTAAAAATTACAATTATTTTATAAAATCTAAATAAATACTTAGTTTACATTTTAATTATTAACCATCAAAAAACGATTATGCCTGCCAATATTCAGAAAAAACAATTGTTTATAGCCAGTTGCATGGCCCTGCTTGTAACTTCTCTTTCGTTTGGAATCCGTGCAGGCGTGTTGGGCACAATGGGTACCAAATTTAATTTGGATGCTGGCCAGCTTGCCACTATTGCCGCCACAGCTTTTTGGGGATTTCCACTAGCTGTTATCATAGGTGGAATTGTAGTTGATATTATTGGCATGAAAAAATTACTGGTGGCAGCATTTATGTTTCACCTTATTGGAATTGTACTAACCGTAACCGCTACCGGTTACTGGAGTTTGTTTATTTCTACACTTTGCATAGGCATAGCCAACGGAACTGTTGAAGCTGCCTGCAACCCTCTGGTAGCGGCAATATACCCCGAAAACAAAACTACTAAACTCAATCATTTTCACCTTTGGTTTCCCGGGGGAATTGTTATTGGCACTTTACTGGTATATGGCTTAAATCATTTATTGGGCGATGCATATTGGGTATCGCAATTAGAAATTGGTTTGATGATTTTACCTACGTTGTTATATGGTTTTCTTTTCAACAAACTGGAGTTGCCTGTTACGGAAAGAGTTTCCAGCGGTGTTTCTTCTTCGGAAATGTACAAGGCATTATTAAATCCGTTATTTCTTTTAATGATCATTCTGATGTTTGGTACAGCCATTACAGAATTATTTACCGGCCAGTGGATTGATGTTTTACTAAAAAATGTTACTGACAACGCTATTTTATTACTAACTATTGAAACAGGCGTAATGGTTTTAGGAAGAGCGTTCGCCGGACCTGTAGTGCATAAGTTTTCTCCTACGGGAGTGCTGTTAATGTCATCAGTATTTGCAGCCCTGGGTTTATACATGCTTGGTCATTCAACAGGCAATATGCTTTTTGTGGGAGCACTTGTATTTGGCATTGGCGTATGTTATTTTTGGCCAACTATGATTGGTTTTGTTGCGGAGAACCTGCCGAAAACCGGAGCTGTAGGAATGAACCTGATGGGTGGTGCAGGCATGTTTGCAGTTTCTCTTTACATGATATTTATGGGAGGATATTACGATAGACTTCTAGCTGATAAATTGCCCGTTGGTGCAAATTTGCAGGCCTATGGCGCTACAGATGCCACGCCGGAAATGCTATCAGCATTGAGTGAAGCAAAGAAAGCTGCCGGACCTGAAATTATTAATGTTACTTTAATAATCCCAATCATTCTTGCGGTTGTGTTTACAGGATTACTTTTCTATATGAAATCCAGGAAAAGTACAGCATCGCTTTCTACAGCAAATTTTTCACATTAATCTCCTGCCCAAAATGAGCAATCAACAAACAAGGCGTAACGCCATCAAAAGTCTTTTGGTTAGTACTGCTACTATCGGTGCAGGTGCTTCAATGCTTTCATTTTCAACCAAAGAAAAATCTACTGAAAAAACAACCATGCTAAAAGGAAATATCAATCATTCAGTTTGCCAATGGTGTTATGGGTCAATTCCATTAGAGGATCTTTGCATTGCTGTTAAAAAAATCGGCTTTAGTGCTATTGATCTTATTGGTCCCAAAGACTGGCCAATATTAAAAAAACACGGCATTTATTCATCCATGTGCAACGGTGCCGAAATAAACCTTACAGATGGGTTTGCAGAGAAAAAGTTTCATGCACAATTAATCAGTAATTATAATTCAGTTATTCCGCAGGTTGCAGCTGCCGGTTATAAAAACCTGATTTGCTTTAGTGGTAGCCGGCGTGGAATGGACGATGAAACAGGATTAAGAAATGCTACTGAAGGTCTGAAACAAATTATTGGCCTTGCAGAAAAAAATGGGGTTACGCTCCAGATGGAATTACTAAACAGTAAGGTAGATCACAAAGATTATATGTGCGACAAAAGTGCATGGGGCGTAGAGCTTTGTAAAAGAGTGGGCTCACCAAATTTTAAATTGCTGTACGATATTTATCACATGCAGATTGATGAAGGAGATGTAATACGTACCATCAATGAAAACCACCAATACTTTGGCCATTATCACACTGGCGGTGTACCGGGAAGACATGAAATTGACGAATCGCAAGAGCTTTATTATCCTGCCATTATGAGGGCAATTAAAGCAACAGGATTTAATGATTATGTAGCACAGGAATTTATCCCCGCAAAAGAAGACAAATTGAAATCACTGAAAGATGCAATTTTGCTTTGCGATATTTAAATAGTTATAAAATATTTTTTAATAATTTAAAAATACAATATTAATAAGATGGCAAATAATACATTCGACGCAATTGTGGTAGGGTCCGGCATTAGCGGTGGCTGGGCTGCAAAAGAATTAACAGAAAAAGGTTTAAAGGTTTTGATGTTGGAACGTGGCGAAAATATTGAACACATCAAAGACTACATCAGCGCCAATAAAGATCCGTGGGATTATCCGCATGCCGCAGGCAGAACACAGCAAATGATTAAAGATTATCCGGTATTAAAAAGAGATTATCCGCTGAGCGAAAAGAATTTATCGTGGTGGGCAAGTGATAAGGATAACCCCTATACAGAAGTAAAACGTTTCGATTGGTTCAGGGGGTACCACGTAGGTGGCCGGTCTTTAATGTGGGGCCGCCAAAGTTATCGCTGGAGCGATTTTGATTTTGGAGCAAATGCGCAGGATGGTCATGGTGTTGACTGGCCGATAAGATACAAGGATATTTCACCCTGGTACGATTATGCAGAAAAATTTGCAGGCATCAGTGGGTCTATCGAAAATTTGCCACAGCTACCAGATGGCCAGTTTATGCCGCCGATGGAATTAAACTGCGTAGAAAAAGACGTAGCTGCAAGAATAAAAGAGCATTATAAAAATGCCCGTACAATGATCATTGGCCGTACAGCAAATATTACCCTTCCACACAATGGAAGAACCAATTGTCAATACAGAAATAAATGTGATTTGGGTTGTCCTTATGGTGGGTATTTTAGCACGCAGTCTGCCACTTTACCAGCAGCAGTAAAAACAGGTAATCTCACACTCAGGCCATTCTCTATCGTAACAAAAGTTATTTATGATAAAGACACTAAAAAGGCAAAAGGGGTAGAAGTGTTAGATGCAGAAACAAACAAAACCTATGAGTATTTTAGTAAAATTTTATTTTTAAATGCCAGCACTTTAAATACTGCCTGGATACTAATGAACTCTGCAACCGATATATGGCCGGATGGATTAGGCAGTAGCAGTGGTGAACTAGGTCACAACCTAATGGATCATCACCTGGGAGTAGGTGCAGGCGGAATTGTTGAGGGTTATGAAGATAAATATATTTATGGACGCAGGGCGAATGGTGTTTATATACCACGTTATCGTAATTTATTTGGAGATAAAAGAGATTATGTAAGAGGTTTTGGCTATCAGGGCGGTGCTAGTAGAGAAGGCTGGCGCAGGGTAATAGCTGAACTAAATATTGGTGCAGCTTTTAAAGATGCGTTAACCGAACCTGGCCAATGGTCGATGGGTATGGGTGGTTTTGGAGAAATTTTACCGTATCATGAAAACCAGGTAACACTAGATAAAACTAAAAAAGATAAATGGGGATTAAATGTTTTATCAATTGACTGCGAACTAAAAGAAAATGAATTAAAAATGCGTAAAGACATGTTTAACGACGCAAAAGAAATGTTGGAAGCTGCAGGCGTTAAAAATGTTCATGCTTATGATGGTGATGGCACTCCTGGCCGTGGCATTCACGAAATGGGCACTGCCCGTATGGGTAAAGATCCTAAAACATCTGTATTAAATGGCAATAATCAGGTATGGGATGCTACAAATGTTTTTGTAACAGATGGTGCTTGTATGACTTCTGCTGCTGCAGTAAATCCATCTTTAACCTACATGGCCTTAACTGCAAGGGCAGCCAATTTTGCTGTAGAAGAATTAAAAAAACAAAACCTATAATCATATGCCAGGCGATTCAACCAATATAAATACCAGGGCAGCAATACAAAATACCTATGATGCTATTGTAATTGGGTCGGGCATCAGCGGAGGGTGGGCTGCCAAAGAACTTACTGAAAAAGGGTTAAAAGTATTGATGTTGGAACGTGGGCCTGATCATGAGCACATCAAAGATTATAAAACTGCCAGCAATGATCCATGGCAGTTTAAACATGGTGGGCAAACAACAGAAAAACAGAAAAAGGATTACCCGGTAATACACCGTGGCTGGGCAGCAAGTGAAAGTGTAATGGATGCATGGACCAATGAAATTGACTCTCCCTATACTGAAGTAAAACCTTTTACATGGTGGCGCAGCTATCGTATGGGTGGTCGATCTCTTTTGTGGGGAAGACAAAGTTACCGGGGGAGTGATTTTGATTGTGAAGCCAATGGTCAGGATGGTCATGGCGTTGATTGGCCAATAAGATATAAGGATATTGCCCCCTGGTACGATTATGTAGAAAAATTTGCGGGCATTAGTGGATCGCTAGAAGGCTTGCCACATTTACCTGACGGACAGTTTTTACCCCCAATGGAATTAAATTGTGTAGAAAAAGATGTAGCTGCAAGAATTAAAAAACATTACAATAACCAGCGTCATCTTTTTATTGGAAGGGTAGCAAATTTAACCGCTCCATTACAAGCAAGAACAGCTTGCCAGTTTAGAAACCGTTGTTGGGAAGGATGCCCTTTTGGAGGCTATTTCAGTACTCAATCATCTACCTTACCTGCGGCAAGGGCAACAGGAAATTTAACAGTGAGACCCTTATCAATTGTAACAAAAATTTTGTACGATAAAGACTCTCAAAAAGCCAGCGGTGTTGAGGTGTTAGACTCAGAAACCAATAAAACCTATGAATATTATAGTAAAATTGTTTTTGTAAATGCTTCTGCGTTGAATTCTGCGTGGGTATTAATGAATTCTGCAACAGATATATGGCAGGATGGCCTGGGAAGTAGCGGCGGCGAGCTCGGCCATAATGTAATGGATCATCATTACAACATAGGAGCATCAGGAACTATAGAAGGTTTTGAAGATAAATATGTTTATGGCAGAAGAGCAAATGGCACCTACATGCCTAGGTTTGCCAATTTATTTGGAGATAAAAGAGATTTCCTTCGTGGATATGGTTTTCAGGGCGGTGCCAGCAGAACAGGATGGAACAGAGAAATTGCGGAAATGAACATTGGTGCCAATTATAAAGATGCACTGACCGAACCGGGGGAATGGCAGATTGGTTGGGGAGGTTTTGGTGAAGTGTTGCCCTATCATGAAAATAAAATTTCATTGGATAAGACAAGAAAAGATAAATGGGGATTACCAATACTGGCAATGGATGCAGAACTAAAAGATAATGAAAAGAAAATGCGTATTGATATTTTGAAAGAGTCAATAGCTATGTTAGAAAATGCTGGAGCAAAAAACGTATCAGGCCATGACGGCGGGCATAATATGGGACATGGTATACACGAAATGGGAACCGCCAGAATGGGAAAAGATCCAAAGACATCTGTATTGAATAGTTACAACCAGGTTTGGGATGCTAAAAATGTTTTTGTAACTGATGGCGCAGCAATGACATCCGCCGCATGTGTCAACCCATCACTAACTTACATGGCATTAACTGCAAGGGCAGCTGATTTTGCAGTTAGTGAATTAAAAAAGGGGAATTTATAATTAAAGAAGGCAACAAAAAAATTAGTACAAAAAAACAACATTTATAAAGTCACTAACAGTAAAAAAGAGTAAAATAGTTTGGTACTATTATCATTTTTTTACTATTAGGTAAAACTAAAATCTATGAACAGAAGAGAACTAATAAGAATGGTTTCACTTGCTACAGGTGCTGTAGTGATTGGTGGGGAATTTTTCCTGTCTGGCTGCAAAAACAATGATGCCATTAGTGGGGCATCATTTAGCAAAGATGATATTGCTTTTTTAGATGAAGTTGCTGATACAATTATTCCAACTACTACAAGTCCGGGTGCCAAAGCAGCAAAAGTTGGCACATTTATGACGGTAATGGTTAATGATTGTTACACCGAGGCTGATCAAAAATTATTTCATGCAGGTATTTCAAAATTGAATGAAGCCAGCACAAAAAAATTCAGCAAAGGCTTTATGGATGTAGCAGCTACACAACGGCTTGAGCTGTTGACCGAAATAGATAAAAATGCAAGTGCTTTTAATAAAAAAGTTGATGCAATTTTTGATGCTTATCCACAGGAACAAAAAACACAAATGGTATTGGACAGGAATAAAGATGGCAAGGATCCTAAGGCAGATAAATTAAGAGAGAATCCTGACTATTATTATACTCAGATGAAGCAGTTAACCTTACTCGGATACTTCAATTCAAAAGAAGGAGCAACGCAAGCATTAAGATATGTAGCGGTACCAGGTAAATATGATGGTAGTTTTCCCTATAAAAAAGGCGATAAGGCATGGGCAACTTAAACAATAATTTTTTATGCGCTTAAAATACAATGGGTTGTCTTCAAAGAGCAACCCATTTTTATTTAACCATTTGATAACCTCATTCCAAAATCCCTCGCACACAAAAAAGCCTCAACAAATAACTGTTGAGGCTTTTTAAAAGAATATGGCAACTACTTACTCTCCCGCATTGTTGTGCAGTACCATCAGCCATAAGGGGCTTAACTTCTCTGTTCGGTATGGGAAGAGGTGAACACCCTTGGAAAAATCACCATAAGATCTT
>JBBQEA010000066.1:0-21645 GCA_038320245.1 Chitinophagales bacterium
CCCCATCCATGACCGTAGAGGAGATTTTATCAGCAGCAGTGCAAATGGCACTTTCGATTTTAAAAAGCCTTCAAATATTACTGACTCTATAGTGTATGATTTTAAAACGAAATTGTACACGGTGTATGAAAAAATCGGTAATAAATTTTACCGTACACCTATCACTTATACTTCCGAAGAATATTGGCAAATGAAAGGGCGGCAGGATGAAGTTGCCTATTTTAAAAAGAGGGCCAATACAATGAACCTGCTGAATCGCAGGCTGGTAAAACCCAAACTAAACATGTATGATAATCTTTTTAACCGCTTGTTTGGTAATGGTAAAATTGAAATTTCTCCTCAGGGTAATGTAGATATTATGGCAGGCTACCAGGGGCAGAATATTAAAAATCCAACACTACCTGAAAGGGCCAGGCGCAATGGCGGATTTGATTTTAATATGAACGCCCAGGTTAATGTAAACGCCAATATCGGCGATAAATTAAAATTCCCTATCAGTTACAATACCCTGGCTAATTTTGGACAGGATAACCAATTGAAACTAGATTACTCCGGTGTTGATGATGAAATAATAAAAAGGTTAGAGGCTGGTGCAGTGCAGTTTCCATCACGTAGCACATTTATTCCGGGTTCTCAGCAATTATTTGGTTTAAAATCACAATTGCAGTTTGGTAAATTAAACATTACGTCTGTTTTAGGTGTTCAAAAATCTCAGCGACAAACTGTAAACCTGGCTGGTGGCGCTGCTGCACAAGTAATAGATTTTAGGGCTGATGAATATGAAGAAAACAGGCACTTTTTGCTAGGTCAATATTTTAAGGATAATTACAATAAAGTTTTAGCCAGAATTCCTGCTGTAACAACTCCTGTGCAGATTCTTAGATTGGAGGTTTGGGTAACCAATAGAAATGGCAGCACTACCAATACCAGGGATATTGTAGGCTTAATGGATTTAGGTGAAAGAGATGCCTATCGTGGCCAGCCAAGTGCCACCAATCCTAACCCGCAGGCACCCTACATTATTAATACATTGGTTAATTCCCCACAAGGGCTTCCAGGTAATGAAACCAACGACTTGTATAAAAATATTATCAGTAATCCTGGAAACCGGAATCCTTCGCTAATAGTAAGCAATTTGCAAGCATCGGGTTTATTTCCCGTTCAGGATTTTGAAAAAATATTTGCACGTAAACTAGATTCTACCCAATATTATTTTAACAGGCAGGCAGGTTACATATCACTCAGCCAGCCCTTACTACCCGATGAAGTTTTAGCTGTTGCTTACCAATATTCTTACAACGGAAAAATTTATCAGATTGGAGAATTTTCGCAGGATTTACCGCCGGATAGCTCTGTTGCCACACAAAAGATTTTATTCCTTAAATTATTAAAAGCCACATCGCAGCGTACCAGTTTGCCTATCTGGAAGTTGATGATGAAAAATGTGTATTCTGTAGGTTTTGGTACACTTACACCTACCGATTTTAAAATAAATTTGCTTTACCAGGAGCCCGGTCAGGGTTGGAAAAGGTATGTACCATTCGGTGATAAAAACCAGGGCACGCCACTGCTTTCTTTGGTAAATCTCGACAGGCTTAACAACCAGCTGGATCCGCAACCGGATGGGGTGTTTGATTATGTAGAGGGTTATACGGTTTTATCTCAATACAGCAGAATTGTGTTTCCGGTGCTGGAACCTTTTGGTCGGGATCTTGCAGCACAAATTTATACTAACATACCTGCTACGGCAAAAGACACTTTGTATTATGCCCTGTACGATTCTATCAAGGCAGTGGCACAACAATACCCCAACCTCAACCGATTTGTTTTAAAAGGTTCTGCCCGTACCTCCGGCTCCTCGGATATCAGCATCGGTTACAATATTCCAAGGGGTAGTGTAACAGTTACTGCCGCAGGCCAAACATTAATTGAAGGCAATGATTACGATATTAATTACGATTTAGGCACCATAAAAATTACCAACCAGGCAATTTTAAATGCAGGTCTTCCGGTACAGGTAAATTTTGAAAACAATGCAGCCTTTGGCATTCAGCAAAGAAATTACCTTGGCTTACGGCTGGATTATTTGGCCAAAAATACTTTGAAAGAGCAGTTATCCATTGGTGGAACCATTGTTAGATTGGGCGAAAGGCCGTTCTTTACCAAGAATAACCTGGGCGAAGAACCCATTAGGAATGCTATGTATGGGCTGGATGTTAACTACAGAAAAGAGATGCCACGCCTCACCAAAATATTAGATAAACTTCCTTTTTATTCAACTACTGTACCGTCATCCATCAACTTTTATGCAGAAGGCGCTATGTTGAGTCCGGGGCATGCACCACAAATAGGAAGTGGCTCCAGCGGTACTGTTTACATCGACGATTTTGAGGGTAGCAAATCCGGTATTGATTTGCGTTTTCCTGCCATTAGCTGGGCGATGGCCTCTACACCAAAAGGAGCTACCAGTGGGTTCACCAATCAGGAACTTTTTCCGGAGGCATCCAGTAATAATTCATTGGACTATGGAAAAAACCGATCGAAAGTAGCCTGGTACCAGATTGAACCAACCCTGCAACAATTTAAAGGTGTTAATAATCCGCTGGGAAATAACCGGGCAGAATTAAGTGATCCGAGAAGCAGGCTGGTAAGACAAAGCGAAATTTTTCCACTAAGAACCACCGACTTTGGCCAAAATCAGTTGATCACTTTTGATCTTGCTTTTTATCCCAACGAAAAGGGATCTTATAATTTTGAAGACAAGCCGGCAAACATCAATGCTGACAACACGTTAAAAAATCCAAAGCAGCGATGGGGTGGCCTGATGCGTAATATTGATCAAACAGATTTTGAAACAGCCAATATCGAATTTATTGAATTCTGGATGCAGGATCCTTATGTAAATACAGCGTCAAGACCGAATGCATCCTCATCTACCGGAGGTAAATTATATTTTAACCTCGGTAATATTTCGGAAGATGTTTTAAAAGATGGCAAGCGTTTTTATGAAAACGGCCTGCCTACACCAAAATCTATATTACCTACAGATAATTCAGTTTGGGGTAAGGTGCCTTTAAATCCTATACAGGTAACCAATGCATTTAGTAATGAACCTACCGACAGGGTATTTCAAGATGTGGGTTTTGATGGACTAAATGATGATTCTGAAAATATTAAAATGGCGCCTTACATTACTAACCTAGTTAGTGTATTAAACCCTGCTGCTTTGCTGCAGGCCAGAGCCGATCCTTCCCGTGATAATTATGTTTGGTACAGAGATCCGTCGTTTACAGAAAACGATGGTATTGTAAAACGCTACAAGGATTTTAATAATACGCAAGGCAACTCCCAGATAAATGACGGGTCTTCTATTTATTCATCCGCGGCAACCTTGTATCCTGATGGAGAAGATATCAACCGGGACAACACCATGAACGAAACGGAAGAGTATTTTCAATACATAGTAAGCATTAAGCCCAACACCAGCGGGCAGATGCAGATTGGAAATAATTATATCGTTGATAGAAAAGAAGTTGCCATCAATAATTTACCCGATGGAACCAGCCGTACGGAAACATGGTACCAGTTTAGAATACCCATTGCCAATTACAATAAGAGGATAGGTAATATACCTGATTTTAAATCAATCCGGTTTTTCAGAATGTATTTAACTGACTTTGACAGTACCGTAGTAATGCGCTTTGGTAAGCTGGAACTTACCAGAAATATCTGGCGACGTTTTCCTTTTAAAATTGATGAAAGCGGCAACTATCAGCCACCTACAACCGATGTAGAATTTTTTGTAAATGGTGTTAATATTGAAGAAAACGACAAGCGGTCACCATTGCCTTATCGCACCCCAAGGGAAATTCAACGGCAGCAGGTACAAAGCAACAATGGTGTTAACCTGCTACAAAACGAGCAGAGTATGTCACTTCGTTTTTGCAACCTCGGTAAAGGCGATTCAAGAGGCGTACAACAAACTTTTGCCAACAGAGATTTGAGGCAGTTTGGAAAACTCTCCATGTATATTCATGCAGAAAATTATATTAAAACACCCACCAGTATCCGGGACAAAGATTTAAATGCTGTGGTAAGAATAGGTACCGATTTTGCCAACAACTATTATGAAATTAAGATACCATTATTTTTAACCCCTTTAAATACTAATTTAAATCCCAATTCGGATGCATACAACGATTCGCTCTGGAGTATACTAAACAGCTTAAATGTGGATCTTAACTTGCTTCCCAAAATTAAGGCAGATCGTAACTCCAGCGGTGCATCTGTAACAGAGCCTTACAGGGTGGCACAATCTAATGGACAAACCTATTCTATAATGGGCGACCCTAATCTTGGCGAGATACGGGGGATATTGATTGGTGTTGAAAATGCCCGGCACCCTAGTGCCTGCGGCGAAATGTGGGTAAATGAATTAAGACTTACTTCTATCAATGAAGATAAGGGCTATGCTGCAATGGCAAGGCTTGATATGACGCTGGCAGACTTAGGTACCATCACTGCATCTTTTTCTACCCATACCACAGGATTTGGTAACCTGGAGCAACGGGTTAACGAACGATTCAGGGATAACCTGGTTCAATATAACATTGCCACCAATCTTGAACTGGGAAAACTATTGCCCAAAAGTGCCGGTATGTCCATCCCTGTTTTTGCAGGCATTTCAGAATCTATCAGCACACCCCAATATGATCCATTTGATATGGATATAAAATTGAAAGATAAACTGGGCGCTGCTAAAACCAGTGCAAGAAGGGATTCCATCAGCCAGGCGGCAGTAGATTTTACCAGTACTAAAACGCTCAATTTTACCAATGTTCATAAAAATAAAATGGGTACCGGTAAGCCCAAAATTTATGATATTTCCAATATTGATGTTAGTTATTCCTACATCAGTACCAAAAGCCGCAACCCCTTAATTGAAAACAATGAAGTAACCCGGCATAGGGGAGGACTAGGGTATAATTTTGCACCCCAGCCAAAATACCTGGAGCCATTTAAAAACATCAGGTTTTTTAAGAAACGAAAAACACATTGGTTTGATTTGATAAAAGATTTCAACTTTAATTTATCCCCATCGCAGCTAAGTTTCCGTACGGATATTCAACGGCAATTTGGCGCCATCAGGCCAAGGAGTATTGGATCGGATAAATATAAAATACCGGAAACCTACGATAAGTTTTTAGTGCTGCAGAGAGATTATATTTTTAGATGGAATTTTACACGGTCAATTAATTTTGATTTTACCGCTACTAATAATTCGAGGGTAGATGAACCTTATGGCAGATTGGATACACCGGAAAAAAGTGATACCGTTTGGAGACGATTGTTAAACGGTGGAAGAAATACACTGTATAACCATTCGGCTAATCTTTCATATACCTTGCCCACTTCCAAATTTCCATTACTGGATTGGACAACCATGAATATTAAATATCAGGCAACCTATCGTTGGATAGGAGCAAGCCGCCTTGCAATTGAACTGGGAAATATTATTGAAAACAGCCAGACAAAAGAAGCCACTGCACAATTTGATTTTACAAAATTATATAGCAAACTAAAGTTTTTCAGGGCAATAGAACAGCCTCGTGACTCAAGTACCAGAGCTGCAGTAGAAACGAGGACAGATACGGTTTTCCGCTATGTAAAACGCAATGGCATAAAAGTAAAAGAAGTAAAACGGCTTAAAATAAAAAAGATACGGGACCCCAATTCCTTACCGGATATTGGTACGTTGGGAAGGGTATTTGGCAAATTTATCAGCAGTGTAAAACAAGCTAATATTTCTTTATCGGAAACTGGTAATACCCGCCTGCCAGGTTATGCGGACAGTACAAAGTTTATCGGGCAAAACTGGGCCAGTATGCAGCCTGGTTTCGATTTTCTATCCGGCTATCAACCAGATACAGCCTGGCTAAACAAAGCGGCAAGACAGAATGTAATTACAAAAAGTAGTGAGTTTAATACCATCTTTCAGCAATCGTTTAACCAACGCATCGCCATTACCGCACAGTTGGAGCCGGTGAGGGATTTAAGTATCAGCATTAATGTAACCAAATCGTTTAATAAAAATTATTCTGAATTATTTAAAGATACCAGTGGCACAGGTAATCAGTTTGCACATTTAAGTCCTTATTCTGGTGGCGGGTTTGATATTAGTTTTATCTCCTTTAAAACAATGTTTGGAAAGTTTGATCCCAATCAGATTTCTACTACGTTTACTAAGTTTCAAGATTACCGGCAGATTATTTCTCAACGACTGGGTAAGGCCAATCCGTACTCCATTGTACCTACTGGTAATGAGTACGCATATGGCTACAACAAATATGCGAACGATGTATTAATACCGGCATTTATTGCAGCTTATACCGGTGGTGATCCTAACAATGTTTCGCTGATAAAACAAAGCAATTCCAATATCAGTTCCAACCCGTTTAGCGGATATTTACCCAAGCCCAACTGGAAGATTGATTATACCGGCCTTAGCAGGGTACCAGGGCTGGAGAAGATATTTACAAACGTAACAATGTCTCATGGCTACACGGGTAGTTTAAGCATGAATGGATTTACATCTGCCCTATTTTACCAGGATATTGACCGCTACGGTTATCCATCTTTTTATGATTCGGTATCTCAGAATTTCGTTCCTTATTTCCTGGTTCCCAACATTACTATTTCTGAACAATTTGCACCTTTGTTTGGCCTGGATATGATGTTTACCAATCAGGTAGAGGCTAAAGTAGAGTTTGTTAAGCAACGTACACTTAGTTTAAGTTTAGTAGATTTTCAGTTGAGTGAAACAAGATCTAACGAATTTTCTATTGGAGCCGGCTATCGCAAAAAGGGTTTAAAATTATTTGGTGGGTTAAAACTGCCGAAGTTTTTAAGTAAAGATGGTGGCACCAAGCTTGATAATGAAATTAAATTCCGATTTGATTTTAGGATAAGGGATAACGTAACCGTTAACAACCGGCTCGACCAGGCAGCTACACTTCCTACAAGTGGTAGCAAGGAAATTACCCTTGCACCCAGCATAGATTATTTCCTTAACAGCAGAATTAATGTCAAATTATTTTTCGATCAACGAAAGGTAATACCCTACATATCTTCCAGTGCCCCAATCACCAATACCAGGGCTGGTGTTCAAATTAGGATATCGTTGGCACAATAAAATTGTTTTTTGTAGCATAATAAAGCCCTTGTATTTTTTTACAAGGGCTTTATTATTAGAAGTCAGGTTTCAACTTGTTTTTCTTTTTACCACCGCATCTGCTGAAGTATTTTTATTATAGGTTCTGCATGCAACAACATCACCCGATGCGCTCAGGGGTTTTATTAGGCTTGGCATATGCATACCGTGCAATGGGTTCTACGCTATAGTAAGCATCAACACCAAGCGATGTAATGCTGCCGGCCTGTTCTAAGGCTATAAAACCATCAGGCTGTACCATATTTTCATCATGTAGAAATACAGCTTGCACAGCACCAATTACAAAAAATGTATCGTTGTGGGTGATGGGGATTATTTCCACTAATTCCATCGAATATTGAATGGTACTCTCTGCCACAAAAGGGGCTATGCAACCAGGCTTGTAAACGGGTGTAAGGCCTGTGGCAGAAAATTCATTTTCTTCCAGCGGGTATTTAGCGCTTGTTTGATGTGCTGCTTCAATCATGGCCGGGTGTATATGATTGATAGTGTATTGACCGTTGGTTTCAATATTACCAATAGTATGTGGCGCTGCTTCTCTTGGCCTGTTTACATAGCCAATCAGTGCCGGGTTGGCACCAATGTGAACGATGTTACTAAAGATAGCCACATTGGGTAACCCATCATTATTAACGGTACCAATTAAACTCACCGATTTAAATCCCGACAGGCTGTTTATGAAATTTCCCCGAAAAAAACGATCCCAGTTATTGATGGTTTCTAAATTGTATTGACGCATAAAAGATAAATGTTTGAACAAAAAAAAAGTTCACTTCAGTTAGGGTTGATGCTTGTATAAAATTAAAGGGTCTGTTTTAATAAATAACTTAATGCTCTATTTCAATTTATATGGTTGATGTAGGAGGGGTTAATAATCTGGCAGAAAATAGCTACCAACAATTTCAGTTTATAAAAAGATTGGCATCACTCCGGTATTAAAATATGTTATGCTTCATCGTCTTCCAAAAATATTTCATATCCGCCGCCTTCTTTCCATTCCTGTTTTCCTACTTCCCTGTTGCCGATTAAATCTGCTACCAGCGATGTCCAGCCTGTTTGGTGACTTGCACCAAGGCCACAGCCAGTATCGCCATGAAAATATTCATAAAATAAAACCAACGCTTCGTTGCCTGGTTTTTTATAGAAATCATTGTAGTCGCCATATACTTTCCGGTTGCCTTTTTCATCTTTTTCAAGCAGGCTTACTACTCTGTCTATAAGCACCTTTGCTACTTCCTCCAGGTTTAGCATATTGCCGGAACCTACCGGGCATTCAACTTTAAGCCGGTCGCCATAAAATTCTCCATACTTCCTGATAGAGCGGATTATTAAATAATTGATCGGCATCCACACAGGGCCACGCCAGTTGCTGTTGCCTCCAAAAAGATTACTGGTTGAGTCGCCCGGATCATACTGTATTGAATGGTTTACACCATCTACTGTAACAGAATATGGATTGGCTTCGTGATATTTGGATAAAGCCCTTATGCCGCCATCCGATAAAAACTCATCTTCCTGCAACAACCTTTTGAGCAAGTGAATCAGCCTGTCTTTTTTTACCAGCGAAAGCAACTCCTGTTCTCCATCACCTTTTTCTTCGTTCGGTAAAAACAGGTTATTTTTTTTACGATAATTATTAAACCAGCTGCTTCTTTTTTTAAAGTCGGGAAGTTTATCAAGTGTTTCTTTGTTAATATGGCTTACTGCAAAAAGACTGGTTAGGCCTACTATACTTTGGATTCTTAATGGCAGTGGATCTTCGCCTTTTATACAAAGCGTATCGTAAAAAAATTTGTCTTCTTCATTCCACATCAGGTGGCTGTTGAGCGCTTCTGCAATTAAAACAAAGTGTTCAAAAAATTTGGTAGCGGTATCTTCAAAAGCAATATCCTGCTTGGCTATTTCCAACGCCATATCCATCATATTAAGTGCATACATACCCATCCAGCTGGTACCATCGGCCTGCTCTAATTGCATGCCTTCTGTAAAATGCTGACTTCTGTTAAATACGCCAATATTATCCAATCCCAAAAATCCGCCTTCAAAAATGTTGTTACCGTTTCCATCCTTCCTGTTTATCCACCAGGTAAAGTTGATGAGCAGTTTTTGAAATACCCGCTTTAAAAAAATGATATCTCCTTCGCCAACGGTTTCTTTTTCTATGCGGTATATTTCCATGGCCGCCCATGCCTGTACCGGCGGATTTACATCGCTGAAATTCCACTCGTAAGCTGGTAGCTGTCCGTCGGGTTTCATATACCATTCCCTCATAATCAGCAGTAGCTGGTGTTTGGCAAAAGTACTGTCTACCATGGCAAGAGCTATGCAATGAAAGCCAAGGTCCCATGCGGCATACCAGGGATATTCCCATTTATCAGGCATTAAAATAACGTCCTGATTTTTCAGGTGTTTCCAGTCGCTGTTTCGCCCAAATTTTTTCCCGTCGTTTGGCTCTGTAATTCCATCACCTGTATTTAACCAACGATCTACATCAAAATGATAATATTGCTTACTCCAGAGCAAACCAGCCAGTGCTTTGCGTTGTATATTTTTTAAATCAGCAGTTATATTTGCCGGTATGATGGCATTGTAAAAATCATCCGCTTCCTGCTTACGTACTTCAAATATTTTTTCAAATCCGGGTGTAAATGGCTTGTCGTCCTGGCTATTGGTAAGGCGGCAATAGATGGTTTTTGTTTCGAATGCTTTCACCTGCAGTTCATATACCGGCGAGAATTTTGTCCCTGTTTTTTTTGCTCTCAGTTTGGCTTTATTGGTGCCATTTACAACGGCTTCATTTATGGCATCTTTTGTAAATACTGTAGCATTGGGTGTACCGTTTACCTTGTGCATGTTGGTTTCATTCTCAGTAAAGAGGCAATCGCCGGCATGTTGAAAATAGAAGTAATAATTACCCAGCCGGGGATGACTTGCTTTTACGGATGTTTTATTAATGCACGTAATTTCTGGTTTTGGTTCGTCTGCTGTATAAGCCCAGCGGTTGTAAAACCAAAGAGTGGGCAATACTGTTATGGGTGCATTTTTTGCGCTTTTATTGGTGATGGTAATTTTTATAAAAATATCCTGGGGGTTTTGCTTGGCATAAGTAACAGTTACATCAAAATATTCATCCTTATCAAAAATACCGGTATCCAGTATTTCATACTCCGGTTCTGTTTTACTCCGTTGCTGGTTGGTGCTTAACAAATCCTGATAAGGGAATTCATTTTGCGGATACTTGTACAGGTACTCCATATAATAATGGGTAGGAATATTGTCCTGGTAATAATACAATTCCTTTACATCCTCACCATGGTTGCCATCGTAGTTGCCAACACCAAACAGGCGCTCTTTAAGTATATGATCCTTGCCGTTCCAAAGGGCAACAGAAAAGCACAGGTTTTGAAAATAGTCTGATATACCTGCAATGCCATCTTCGCCCCAGCGATAAGCCCTGTAGTGCGATTGATTGAATGGCAGGTAACCCCAGGCATCACCATACGGACCGTAATCTTCACGTACGGTACCCCATTGACGTTCGCTTAGATATGGCCCCCACAGCTCTAATGGAATTGACTTTTTATTATTTACTGCAAGACGTTGATGTTCTGCTGTCATGGATAATAGTTTTATTGCTATTCACACTTTTATAGATAAACCAATTAAGCACAACAAGCAATATTTTAGTTGTTAAATGGCTATAAAAGTAAGGAAATAATTTTCCACCCTATTAGCTGTTTAATAAAATTAGACCGCAACCGATTGCGGTTTTTTCAATTGAAAGAGCCTTAAAATGTTGAACTTTTTGTTACTGGGCTTTGTGCAGATAATTTCAATTCAAATAAATTCTGATTCTTAACGTTTGCATAATAATAGAATTTCTTAATTTCATAGCACACTCAACTTAGTATATGAAAACATTATCTGAAACCTGGTTTGCAGAAGGATACATAGATTTTGAATTAAAGAAATACACACTGTTAGCCTATTTGCAGGAAATCAATAAGGGCTTTACTGCAAATAAATTGTATCCACAGCTAGCCGATATTATATTTCATTACAATAACGTTATTGCCTTTAGGGACAATAAAAAATTTTTACAGAATCATTTCCCCAAGCGGTTAACTAGTGTGCAGTTAGAAAAGCTTTCGCTGTTTTATATGCAGGTAATTGAAGATGATGAACTGATGAAAGAATTGGAAGACATTATCCGGTACGCAAGCGGCAAAATGAAAAGCACCATTGCAGATGGAACAGAAATCTATGAATTTGTGGAGGATAAAATAAACATAGTGCCCATTGGCCTGATGCCGCTGGACAACAGCGAAGGCTATTTCTTTTTGGTAAATGGCCAGCAAAAAGATACACAGGTTTACCAGTACCGCCTCACCATTTTTGAAAAACAGGATGAGAAATACCGCGGTATAAAAATTGATTATATAGACAGCTGGTATAAAAGTATCTACTCTACCTATGAGCAAATAAAAGCTGACCTTATAAGAGTAAAAACCGACTTGCCCAATCCTGCAGTTTACGCTATGGAAACCTCTATGCATTTCCCCGTAGAAGAAACGCTTTTGCCCGTTGCGAAAAGATGTTTGGTAAAATACATTGCAGTGGCTGCATAATCGTTGTATGTTTTTTTTACATGGTATCGTAAAAAACTACCTTTCTTCCCTTTAAGCCACTAACAGATGCAATATTTGAAACAAAATGTTCGTTTTGTATCAATTCGCCAACAAAAAATTATCAGATGAACCAGCAATCACAGAGCTTAACAACAAGGGATCAATTCATGGCTTTCTTCAGGGATAATAATTCCATCAGTTTGTTAACCAACGACGATAAGGCAGAAATTGCTGCACAAATACTGGCTGAAGATGCTGTTATTTATCACAAGCGGCTGCAGGAAGTTTTAAGTGAATATAATTTATCAGTGCACCAGATTGTTAAGGATCAAAATTCAGCCCCTATATTTTAAACGTCAGATTTTAGTTTATGATTACCAGTTTGCTTGTAAGCAAACTCTATAGCTGCCAATAGCAGCCAGCTTTAAATTGTCTGCCACCGTTACAGGGCTGTTAACGTCTTTATTCCTTTAGTGATAAACTGCTTTAAAAGACAGCTTCCATTTACCTTTTTTTAAGTCTAATTTCAAAAACACTTGTCATGTTCTTCCTTACTATAAGTTAGTGAATTTATTTTTTCGAAGGTATTTGCTTCACAGTACATTCATTCGTTTCACTTTGCATTTCCAGCTCCGGCAAAGGATAGAGCGGATATGTTTTTTATTTATAAGAAACCAAAAATCCCATCCTGAACTTATTGATCAGCCTTTTTGCCGGGATCAATAAGTATGCAGGATGGGACGTTGACAGTTGGATGATAATTGACATCAACTCATTAGCTTTTAATAGTTAAGCTTAGCTGAGTCAATTATTTGTTTGAAACAATTGTAGTCAATACAACTGTAGGCTGTACATTGAAAGATTTTGAAAACTTTTCATTTCCAACCGTCAATGTAAAATCCAATTCCTGATTACCCGTTTTTTCGATTTTGATAGTCTGTACTTTATTCTTGCTGAATTTAGCAGAATAAATTTCTCCTTCTTTTTTGTCAGTTAGTACAAACGATGAAGTTTGATGGTCAACCGATTTAATAGCTACCTCAAAAAGTAGGTAGTCACCTTCTTCTCCAAGGTACTTTACCTCAAGTGGTTCTTCTGCTACGGTTACATAGTTTACTGCTGTTGCAGTATCTGTAGATGAAGTAGCAAAACTGTTGTTTGCAAGTAACACGATCACTGAAAGTGCTAATGCTGTTTTTTTAATTGTTGTCATTGTTTTTTTTATTTAAATGGTTATACAAAACTTTGTTTCTATCAACTGTTTTTACAGTTAATTTTTTATACCTCATATGGCGATGATGATAAAAATGCAAACGGTAATGGCAGGCTTCGTACGAACGCTCAGCGGCGTTTTTTAAAAGTAGTAATAACAGTTGTTATTTTTTAAAATCCACTTTTAATTAGTGTAACAATCTTTTACTTGATGCGGATATTTCCAGATTGATAACACAAAGATAGGTTGGGTATTTTACCCTCCATTATCAACTTTAATGTGCTTTATTTACTGTAAAAAAATATTTTAAACTGTAAAATCCTTTATGGCATTGAGTTACAGAAAAAAATTTTAATGATGGCCAAACATCAAAACCAACTCGTTTGATAACCATTGCTTAGTGAAATAAGCCGTTTATTGTATGTTTTTTAACAATTGAAATACCATATCAACTGCTTAAAAAAGCACAATCAGTTTATCTTGTATAAAATAATTTTGATGAAATTGGTTTGCTTATTTATTTTTTTATTGCCCTATTTATTTATGTATGGGCAATCTGTAAATGATTCTCCTTTATCAGCCTATAGTGCTGAATGGAATAAAGAGGAATACAATAAATGCAATACGGCCATTGATATTACTTATCTTTCTGTAGCAGAGAAAGAAGTAATTTATATCCTTAACCTGGTACGCAGTTATCCATTATTATTTGTAAAAACGGTACTAGCAAAATATCCATTAGTAAGCGACAAAGACTATTTATTAAAGGATAAAAAGTATTTCTTGAGTTTGATAAAAACACTAGGTGAAATGGTTCCGCAAAATGTATTTGTTGTTGATAAACTATGTTATGAAAGTGCTCTTTGCCATGCAATGGAATCGGATAAAAAAGGATACACCGGACATGAGAGGCTCAATAAAAAGTGTGAAGATAAGCAGCATTACATGGGCGAATGTTGTGATTATGGAAACAGTGAACCGCTTGAAATTGTACTGTCTCTTTTAATTGATGAAGGTGTGCCATCGCTTGGTCATCGTAAAATACTGCTGGGTAATTACTCCCAAATTGGATTAAGTATTAAACCGCATAAAAAATATGAAACCAATACTGTAATTGATTTGTGGTGAGGTGGTGAATGGTGAATGGTCAATGGTGAATGCTGAATTGTGAATGATCAATGACTATCTTAAAATCACAATTCACAATTCTTACCCCCATCCCCTAAAGGGGAGTTATTTGAAATTTTTTTATTTTTAAAAGCCGTTCACAAATCACAGATCACAGATCACAAATTGTTTTACATGTTTCTACGATACTGTCCGCCTACTGAATACAACGCATTCGTTATTTGCCCCAGGCTGCAATATTTTACTGTTTCCATTAGTTCTTCAAATAGGTTTCCATTGCTAACAGCTACGGCTTGTAACTTTTTTAACCGAATTGCAGCCTCTGCTACATTTCTTTGATGGAAAGTCTTTAAAGCATTTATCTGAAATTCTTTTTCTTCTGTTGTGCTTCTGATTACTTCTGTTGGTAAGATTGTAGGACTGCCATTTTTATTTAAAAAAGTGTTAACCCCAACAATAGGGTATTCCCCATTGTGTTTGAGTGTTTCGTAATACAAACTTTCTTCCTGAATTTTATTGCGTTGGTACATTCTTTCCATAGCGCCTAGTACACCACCCCTTTCGGATATACGATTGAATTCATTCATCACGGCGGATTCTACCAGGTCGGTTAATTCTTCAATAAGGAATGCTCCCTGGTTAGGATTTTCATTTTTGGCGGTGCCCAATTCTCTGTTGATGATTAATTGAATGGCCATCGCACGGCGCACACTTTCTTCTGTTGGGGTAGTAATCGCTTCATCATAAGCGTTTGTATGCAGGCTGTTGCAATTGTCGTAGATGGCATATAATGCCTGGAGTGTTGTACGTATATCATTAAAGTCAATTTCCTGTGCATGCAGGGAGCGCCCGCTCGTTTGAATATGATATTTTAATTTCTGGCTACGGTCATTGCCTTTGTATTTTAGCTTCATTGCTTTAGCCCAGATTTTTCTTGCCACTCGTCCAATTACACTGTATTCAGGATCCATTCCATTACTGAAAAAGAAAGAGAGATTGGGTGCAAAATCATCAATGTGCATACCACGGCTTAAGTAATATTCTACGTATGTAAAACCATTGGCTAACGTAAAGGCAAGTTGTGTAATTGGATTAGCGCCAGCCTCTGCTATGTGATAACCACTAATGCTAACACTGTAAAAATTCTGTACCTTATTTTTTATAAAATATTCCTGCACATCACCCATTAATTTTAAGGCAAACTCTGTGGAAAAAATACAGGTGTTTTGCGCCTGATCTTCTTTTAAAATATCTGCCTGTACGGTACCTCTAACTGTTGAAAGCGCCGTTGCTTTTATCTGCTGGTAAACATCAGCAGGTAATACATCAGCACCACTTAATCCAAGTAATCTTAAACCCAATCCATCATTTCCTTCGGGGAGGCCGATCGTCTTTGAGTTTAAAAAACTACTTAAATTGTTAGGGTCTTTTAAAGCCCCTCCTTTGGAGGGGTTTGGGGAGGCTATCCCAATATATTTTGGCAATGATTCAATCGAATATTTTGCTTCAATAATTTTATTAACTTCTTCCTGTAAATTATTTTCAATTATATATTTTTCACATTGCTGATCAATGGCGGCATTCATAAAAAAAGCCAGGAGCATCGGTGCAGGGCCATTAATGGTCATGCTTACAGAGGTTTTTGGATTGCACAAATCAAAGCCACTGTATAATTTTTTTGCATCATCAACGGTGGCAATACTTACACCGCTGTTACCAACTTTACCATAAATGTCCGGACGATGATCAGGGTCTTCGCCATATAATGTAACGGAGTCAAATGCGGTAGATAAACGCTTGGCGGGCTGGCCAATACTTACATAATGAAATCGCCTGTTGGTCCGCTCCGGGCCGCCTTCACCGGCAAACATTCTGGTGGGGTCTTCGCCCTCACGCTTCAAAGGAAACACACCCGCTGTGTATGGAAATTCACCCGGTACATTTTCCTGCAACTGCCATTTTAAAATATCGCCCCAATCTTTGTATTTGGGTAAATACACTTTTGATATCACTGTGCCGGAAAGACTTTTATAAGTAAGTTCCTGCTTAATAATTTTATTTCTTACATGGAACTCGTAAAAATCTTTTTGGTATCGTTCTATAACTTTTGGCCAATCATGAATTAAATCAATATTATCACGGCTGATTTTTTTAACGATATTCTTTTCTGTTTCATCAATGTGTTTTGCAACTTCCGGTAATAGTTTTTTTACGCCGTTTAGCTGATAATATTGTGATGCAAATTCCCGCTGTTCCTCTACCCAACTATCATATTCATCATTGGTTTCTGCAATCTCTGCCAAATACCTTACCCGCTTTGGAGGTATAATTGTGGACTGACTAAACGTTTCTTTTGAATGTTCATGATGTTCAATGGCACCTTTAAATTCTACCCCACATTTTGATGCTACTTTCTCCATCAGTCTTTCAAATAATTCATTTACACCAGGATCGTTAAATTGAGCTGCAATGCTGCCAATAATGGGTAGCTCCGTATCTTTTGCATCCCATAAATTATGATTTCGTTTGTACTGTTTGCGTACATCATGCAATGCATCCAATGCACCGGCTTTATCAAATTTGTTGAGGCAAATTATGTCAGCATAATCAAGCATGTTTATTTTTTCCAATTGAGATGGCGCACCATATTCCGGCGTCATTACATACATGCTGATATCTACATAATCTAAAATAGAAGCATCACTTTGCCCCACGCCGGCACTTTCTAAAATGATAAAATCGTATGCTGCTGCTTTGCAAATATCAATGGCTTCCTGTACATATTGGCTCAGTGCTTTGTCGCTTTCCCTGGTAGCAAGACTCCGCATATAGGCTCTGGGCGAAGAGATGGAGTTCATCCTGATACGGTCTCCCAGCAAGGCTCCGCCGGTTTTTTTCTTGGAAGGATCAACAGAAATAACAGCAATCGTTTTGTTAAGATAGTTGCCCAAAAACCGACGAACTATTTCATCTGTAACACTGCTTTTGCCTGCACCGCCTGTACCGGTAATGCCGAGAACCGGTATCTTTTTTTCCGTGGTTGGTTGATCCTTATCCGTGGATGCAATTCCGTTTTCTGCATTGGTTATAAGCCTTGCAATTTTTCTTACATCTTTTAACTCACCTAAAGTCATGGCGTTTTTGTAGTCGCCATTTCCGTTCAGGTTATAGTCGCAGGAAAGCAGCACGTCTTCAATCATACCTTCCAATCCCATTCTTCTGCCGTCATCCGGACTATAAATTTTTGTGATACCATAGTTATGTAATTCTTCAATTTCAACCGGCAAAATAGTGCCGCCACCACCACCAAAAATTTTGATATGCCCACAGCCATTTTCATCCAGCAAGTCTTTCATGTATTTAAAAAACTCCACATGGCCGCCCTGATAGCTGGTAATGGCGATGCCCTGTGCATCTTCTTCGATGGCACATTCAACAATTTCATGCACACTGCGGTTGTGACCAAGGTGTATAATTTCTGCACCCTTACTTTGCATAATGCGCCGCATAATATTGATGGCAGCATCATGGCCATCAAATAAACTGGCAGCAGTAATAATCCTAACTTTATTTTGTAATAAAAAAGCCATAATTAATTTTTTTATGAAACAGGCATTTGTTCTCTACCGGGCATCGTTGTGTCACTTGCCGATTAAAGTGTAACATCGGCATCCCGATTTTTGATCGGGACTTGTGCTTAATACCTATTTTCAACAAGACTAATTTTGTCATCAACAATTATGGATGAAAATGCTGTAACTAAGAAAATAAGTAAATCGGGCGAATGCATGCAAACAATGAATACAAAAATACAGATAGCAAGTGAAAGATAACGGTTGTGAGTTTTTTTGGGGAGGTGTTTTCCCTAAATGTTTTTACTTCTATGGACGGTGTGCCCACCGAACACAGTTTGCAATAGAGTATCTACCGAAAATGTATAGTCAATTTGCCACATCATGTATGTGTGATTGGGCAAGTTACCTTCATTCTTACTCAGGTTGTTCTCCACTCTTTTAATTACAACCTTAACTTTCGAGCAGGTCGGTGGGCACACCTGCCTTGGAGTCTGGGGGTACCTACCACTGCACCAGTACTGAATTTCTCATTACAATAACCAAAAGCCCCCGTTAACAACTTTTAATGCGGGGCTCTTTTTGGAGGACTTTCGGCTATTGTTCTTAATGTTGTAGGCTGTTTTGTCTACACCTTTATCTGTTACGCCAAACTAATTTATATTTTCCATTCCAACCATCAGAGTCCATTTTTTTGTCGTCGTAATTGTCGTACGATAAATTAATTTCCGCTTGATTGTTTTGAATAGTTATTGTCCCTACAGATTTATAATAGCCTGACTCAGTTGGCAGTTCTTCACCTTTGATAATACCTTGTTTTCTTGGGATAATGAATTTTGCACTGTCATCGTGAGTCTTTCTTAAAAACAAAGAAACTGGGTCGTGAACCATTAATGATCTTTTACCTTTTACTGTCAAAATAAAATGATCTTTTTCTTTTTCTATGAACGCTGTTTTGTAATTTGTGGAAGGTGATGTAAATAAAAATAAACATGTTGCAACACTTGAAATTATAAGCGAACTAATTAGTAATGCTTTCTTTAATTTCTTTTTATTGTCAATCGTCAATGGCAATTTATTTGTTAAGCCAAACAAGAGTTTTGTCAAAATAAAAAGTGTCAAGTAAGCTAAGCCTGCAAATACAGAAAATAATAACAATAAAATAATTACAATAATCATAATTGAAAGTAAGGTCTGCCAAATAGCACTCAACGGATAGGGTATTGCTGCAAGCAGGGAATTCATTGCTTTGTCTGCCCCCAACCGCTGCTGAATAAAGATATAAAAGTAAAAGATAAAAAACAAAAGTTCAAAGATGCTCGTCCTGCCGAAACCGAAGCTGATAGGGAACTTGCAGCCGAAGATAACAAAGCTGCCGTGCTTGAAGCAATACCTTTTTTTTGCAGCCCTTATCTCTGCCAAGCTTTCGCCTTTATAAGTAGTTCTTCAATCATTTCTGTATTTTCATCCAGTTCCTTTGCCTTTAAAAGTAAACTTTCAGCTTCTTCAAGTTGGTTTAGCTTAAGGTGATAAATTCCTAAATTCCTATAAGCATATGGGTTCTCCTTGTCCAATTGAATTGAATAGTTAATTTCAGCTAAACCTTCATCAATTTTTTCAAGTTCAATTTTTGCATGTCCACGGTTGTTGTATGCGTATGCAAACTCTGGTTGTATAGCAATAGCTTTATCAAAGTAAGGCATCGCTTCGATAAACTTATTTTGTTTGTTCAGTTCGTAGCCAATAAAATTATGGGTATGTGGATTATCAGGATCTAAATCAAGAGATTTATGCATGTATTTATCTTTTTCTTTACTCAATTGTAAGAATGAACATACAAAACCGAAATTGTAGTAATCATCAGAATTCATCTGTTCTGTACATTCAAAGGTTTTTAATAGTTCATATGCTTTATGATAGTCTTTCATGAAGATGTAAGAGGTATAAGCAAGTCTGTAAACATCATCAATGGAATATCCTTTTTTTAGAAATTGCTCAAGCATAGGTGCTGCTTTTATAAATTCCTTCTTGTCGTAGAAATCTGCAGCAATTTGATATTCTTTTGAAAATTTATTCAATCCCAATAGTTGTCGAAGTTTCGTGCCATCATTATAAGTAGCCTGACCGTTAGGCAACGCATGAGGTACATTGCTAGGAATAATGTTAGAAAGAAAATCGTAAATGGAGCATAATGTAAAAAATGCCATTATCATCTTTAATGCGCCGTGCATGTCATATTTAAAGACATAATAGCTTGTCACTGCTGCAATAGTTAATGAAGCTAACGGCCCACCAAGAATGAAAAGAATTTTTTTCAGCAAAGACATATCTGTTGATGAAGGTGAACACAATCCTGTCTTCCAAAATAGTGTTTTCCTAACCCAAAATTCTAAAAGACCAATTTGAAATCTAAAACTCTTAGTTGTTTCTCCATATGATCCAATATAAACTGTTACTTTTTTCCCTGTAAAAATAAGTGCAGGAATTGCATGACCTAATTCATGAAGCAATACAGTAATTGGATGAGATACTATTAGAATTATAACTCCCATTAATAAGAAAAGTATAAAAGTCCACTGCATTATAGAGTAGTTTTAGGGTTTGCACACAACGGTCGGGTATTGTTGCAGGCAGGGAATTTATTGCTATGCCTGCCCCCAACCGCTGATGAATAAAGATGTAAAAGTACAAGATAACGAACAAAAGTTCAGCGATGCTTGTCCTGCCGAAACTGAAGCTTATAGAGAGCCGCAGCCGAAGATAACAACGTCTGCCCTGCTTGCAGCAATACCTTTGTTGGCAGAAGTGCTGTTCGTCATGATAGCGTTATGGTATTGTCTCTTGTGTCAATGCAAAACTTTGTACCTTCTAAAAAGTCAAGTCCAAGAAGTCCGTTATAATCTGAAAAAATACCGTGAGATAAAAAATCGTAAACCTGAATTTGAAAATTTTCTTTCACCAAACCAAGAGATGCAAAAGTGTCAATCTCAAAAATTTCGGTTTCAATAATTCCGTTGGCAGTTTCAATTTCAACAGTTCCGATGTTATCTTTAAGGTCGTGTCCAAGCAAGTACAAAGCATTGCTATCGATAGTTGTATTTGTTGCACCTGTGTCCAAAATCATTTTCAATTCATATTTGTTGTCAATTTCAATATTTACAAGTATAAGTCCACTTTCTGGTTCTCGTTTAAATTTATAGGTCATTTCTTAATACGGTTAAAAATGCCTGTAATTTTTCTGGTCGGTCTAAAAGTGCCTGTATAGATAAGAGTTATTTTGTCAAAATTTGAAGTCTTGTCCCTGCCTATATAGCAAACTTCTTTCTTGTCCTTGCTATGAAATAAGGGAATCCCTGAAAGAACGTCAATTTTGCTGTCATCCATAATCGGATTTCCAAGCAAAACCCATTCGTCTGGATAAAGAGCTTTTATGTCTGTGATATTTATTACCTGTCCCATTATATTGTCTTTTTACAAAGCAAATTTACGCATTTTATCGGTCAATCTAAAATTAGAGAGGTCTGCTGTAGCATTTCTGCCAACACTGGTTAATTTACGAAAGTTTCTCGTCGGAAAAATTATTGAGCATATTATTTACCGTTAAAGAATAGGTTATATAAAAAATAATATTACATACGAAAGTTGAAACTTTCGCTTTTGCAATTGTTTGTCAGCAACAATACAAAAAACGAAAGTTTTTAATGGCCTTTTTTACGCTTAATTTTTTTTAAAGGGTGCATTTCAAATTGTCGCATCAATATTTGTAAATTTAGGGAAGCAACTTCCTTTTTTATGACAAAAGAACAATTTATTGCCTCATTAACGGCTCATTACGATGAGTTGAATGCTTTAAACAAGATTGATAATTTTTAT
>JBBQEA010000067.1:0-21461 GCA_038320245.1 Chitinophagales bacterium
AATGGTTCGTTATTGGCAAAAATTGTATTTTTTTTCCTTTTATTAAAATAAAGATACCAAATGAATGTATTTGAAAATGTATGTTAGTCAATTAAAGGTAAATTTGATGATGGATATTTCAGCAGAACTGGTATTTAAAACTGCCCGAAGCGGAGGAAAAGGGGGGCAAAACGTGAACAAGGTGGAGACCATGGTAGAGGGTTATTGGGCTATTGCAAAATCCGGATTACTAAATGAGGATGAAAAAAACCGGCTTTATTTAAAATTAGCTAATAAAATTACGGGCGAGGGCATGTTGCTGGTAAAAAGCCAGACGGAACGAACCCAACTGGCTAATAAAGAGGAAGTGATAAAAAAAATGAATGCGTTGGTAGCTAAGGCGCTGCTTGTTCCTAAAAAAAGAAAACCTACCAAACCCAGTAAGGCAGCCAAACAAAAAAGGATAGATACAAAAAAGAAAACGGGGGAAGTAAAACTGAACAGAAAAAAAGTAATTGTATAAAAATGAAGTACCTGTTGCCTATTGCTGTGTCCTTGCTTTTATTATTTAATCTACCTGCTATCGGTCAAAGTAAGGGAGGCCTTCAGGCGCCAATTAAATTTGGCACTGCTACCATTATTTTTAACAATACGGTAAATCATCAGCCACTGGTATTAATTGATAGTACCTACACCAATACTTTTGGAGAGCAATACAGTTTATCGAAATTTAAATATTATATCTCCGGCATCAGGTTATTTAACGCTCAAAAAAAATGGGTAGTTAAACAGGCTTATTATCTGATTAATCAAAGTATCGACAGTTCTTTACAGTTAAATATTGCATTACAGGAAAATAGCTATGATAGTATTGCTTTTTTGTTGGGGGTAGATAGTTCCCGTAATACATCCGGCGCACAAAGGGGTGCACTCGATCCCTTAAATGATATGTTTTGGACCTGGCAATCGGGCTACATCATGCAAAAGCTGGAAGGTAGCTCACCGCAAAGCAGCATTGTAAATAATAAAATAGAATACCATATTGGTGGATACAGCGGTGTAAATAGTGTTTTGCAACAAGTAGTACTGCCTTTTTCAAGTAACAACCTGCTGGTAATAAAAAGAGGTAGTAACAGCATCATTAATATTAATGCGGAAATCAATCGTTTCTGGAGTGGGGTAGTGGATGTAAAAATAAAGGATACGCCCGTTTGCAGTGCACCGGGGTTGATAGCCAAACAAATGGCGGCTAATTTTAGCAAACTTTTTACTGTTTCATCAGTTGTTAATAATCAATAAAAATATCGTTACCTGTTTTGAAAATCAACATCACTTTATTTCTTTTACTGATAATTATTTTATTAAGTGCCTTCATCAATCGGCTTCAAACCTGGCAGCCACACTATTTAAAATTGGTAATTCCAAAAGGCTGGCCAAAGCCAGCCAAAGATATTTTTGCAATCAATCCTTTAACGGAGGAGGGCTTTCAATTGGGAAGAAAATTATTTTACGATGGAAAATTAAGCAAGGATGGCAGCATAGCCTGTGCCAGTTGTCACCAGCAGTTTGCAGCCTTTACCAGTTTTGATCATGATTTTAGCCATGGCTTCAACAATAGTTTTACCACCCGCAATGCGCCCGGTTTATTTAACCTTGCCTGGATGCCCGCCTTGCATTGGGATGGAGGCATCAATCACATTGAAGTGCAACCGTTGGCGCCACTAACTGCCCCCAACGAAATGGCTGAAAGTTTAGAAAATGTATTGAAAAAAATTACAGCTGATACTGGGTACAAAAGACTTTTTAAAGCAGCTTTTGGTGATGCCGGCATCAGCAGCCAACGCATGTTAAAAGCCCTTGCACAATTTACAGGCAGCATACAATCTTACAACACACGGTACGATAAAGTAAAGCGAGGTGAAGCAACCTTTACAATCAGTGAACAATACGGTTACAATGTATTTAAAGCCAACTGCAATACCTGCCATGCAGAACCGCTGTTTACCGATAATTCATTTAGAAATAATGGGCTTAGCCTTCACCCAACATTAATGGATATGGGTAGAATGAAAGTAACCGGCAGGCCTGAAGATTCTTTAAAATTTAAAGTACCTAGTCTGCGGAATGTTGCACTAACTGCACCTTATATGCATGATGGCCGATTGTACACATTATCTCAGGTAGTGGAGCATTACAGAAACAAAATAAATAACAATCAGCCAACCATCGATTCGCTTTTAAAAAATAAAATTTCCATCAGCAATCAGGAAAAAGTAGACCTGCTTTCTTTTTTATACACCCTTACAGATCAGGAAATGCTGCATGATAAAAGGTATAGTGCACCACAGATAGATGCAGGTATTTTACCTAAGCATTTGCATTGATAATAAATATTGATGCAAGCCTGAAAAGATTAGCAGCCGAAGAAATATACTTATTGCTTGCGTTTGTTTTTAAGCGTTTCAAAAATCAGCATCTGTTTTTCAAGCTCTGCTTTTTGTGCTGCTTTCTTCTTACTATTTTCCTGAATATCAGATTCAATTCTCTCCTTCTTTTTTGCAAGGTCTACACCATCTTCAACTAAATTGGTTAATCTTTTATCTTCCTTTTTGGTAATTTCATCTTGTGCTGCTATTTGCATCTCAAGGTCGAAAGCGGTGACGTTATTTTGTTGCTCATTTAAAAATTGTTTGGCATTGCTAATCACTGAGTCGTTCTCAGTCTCGCTCACAAATTTTTCGTAACCGGTTGAAAGCAACATAGTGAATATGGTATTATCCTTTTCCCGTCTGCTTTTGCGGTCTGCTTTAAAGTAAATATCATATGTGCCGGGGCCAATTTTCGGCAACCTTACATCTTTAAAAGTATAGTATCCCTTTGTCTCTTTCCCTTTATATCCTGACCGCTCAAAATAATCAACAAATGACTTTATAACAGTTTTTTCCGGAAAGGGAATTTCTATTTCTATGGCAGGTTGGTTTATTTTCTGGTACTCGGCGGTTACAGAACGGGCTTGAGCAAATGATGCAACAGAAAGAAAGATTAAAGCTGCTAACAGTATTGATTTTCTCATATTCATTAATTTTTATAAAGATACAATCCATAAAAACACAATGCTTTAAATTTAAAAAGAATGAAGCCGTTTATTTTGTTTTATACAACTATTTTTGTTGCTCAACTTTTTTTGCATTGAGTAATATTAAAAATTTAGCAGGTCAAACGCTTTGGTATGGTGTAAGTTCTATCGCTGCAAGGTTGATCAATTACCTGCTTACTCCTTATCTTACCTACACAGTATCTATCAAAACATCCGATTATGGTAAAATGGCGCTGGTTTATTCCGCCATCCCTTTGTTGAATGTGCTTTTTACTTATGGTTTTGAAACAGCCTATTTTCGTTTTGCTTCAAAAGAGGAGAATCAAAAATCCATTTATAACACGGCCGCTTTATCCCTGATTGGCACCACGTTTTTTTTTACGCTGGTTCTTTGGCTTAATCAACCAGTTTTGGCTGGGTTAATTGGCTTAAAAGATTTTCCCCAATTGATACAACTGAGTATTGCCATTATAGCCATTGATACACTTACTAAAATTCCCTTTGCCAGGTTACGGCAGGAAGGCAGGCCCAGAAAATTTGCTTTTATCAATATTTTTGCAATTGCAGTAAATGTTTTTTTTACCTGGTTTTTTATTGGGTATTGCGCAAGCCATGCAGCTGCAAACGCTGATAGTTGGGTTACCTTGTTTTATAATCCCTTACAAAACCCTATTTACTATGTGGTACTGGCTAACCTTATACAGGCTGTAATAACCTTGTTGCTTTTATCAAAAGAAATTGCACAAATCCGTTTTAAATTTAATACAAAACTGTGGGTACAAATGATGCTGTATGCCATGCCATTAATTATAGCCGGCATGGGAGGCATGATTAATGAAACCTTTGACAGACTTATGTTACGTTGGTGGCTGCCTGGTACTGACCTTCATAAAGATTCGGAAGTAGGTATTTACAATGCCTGCTACAAATTGTCTATTTTAATTTCACTTTTTATACAGGCATTTCGCATGGGTGCAGAGCCATTTTTCTTTAAACAGGCAGAGGGTAAAAATCCACAACGTACCTACGCAAGGGTGATGAAGTTTTTTGTGATTGTAATTACGCTGATGTTTTTAGTGGTAAGCCTGTACATGCCGGTTTGGAAAAATTTTATAGGGCCAAGATATTGGCAGGGCCTTGCCGTGGTGCCCATTCTTTTATTGGCCAATATGTTTCTGGGTATTTATTACAACCTGAGCGTTTGGTATAAGCTAGGCAATAAAACCATTGCAGGTGCATGGATAACGCTGATAGGTGCCGGCATTACCATTGCCATCAACTTTACTTTTATTCCATCCTTTAGTTATATCGCCTGTGCCTGGGCTACATTTTTCTGTTACGGCAGTATGATGGTGATATCATTTATTTGGGGACAAAAGGAATACCGCATACCATATGCCTGGAAAAAATTACTGGCTTATATTGTTATTGTAGTACTGTTGTTTTTTATTCACAAGGGCATTACATACTTATGGAATAATACTATTTTCAGCCTTACTGTTGCAACTATTTTAACCGGATTGTATTGTTGGTTTATAGGTTTAATAGAAAAAAATGAATTACCTCAATTGCCATTGGTGGGCAGGTATTTTAAAAAATGAGCGTTTTGAAAGTTTGAATATGTTGGCTTTTTGAATGCAATTTTTTTAACCAAATACAACCGATAATTCGCAGCCATTTCCTTTTTTTGAAAGGATGGAAACAATTCCATTAAAAAGGGATGCCCGTGTTTTAATATTTATCAAACCTACTCCGCCGGATACTTTTTCTGTATCAAAGCCTACGCCATTATCTTTTATTGACAGTAACAATTTGCCCCCAGTCTGGGTGAGTTTTAATACAATTTTACTTGCCTTTGCATGCTTTAAAATGTTATTAAACTGTTCCTGTACAATCCGGTAAATAGCCAGTCGCATTTTATCAGACATGCTGCTGTCATCGATTTCCGTAATATCTGCTGAAATTTCAATATTGGTGGTGCTTTCAGCAATTTCTACAACTTTTTCTATTGCAAGTTTAAGCTGACTCTGTTCCATAGGAGGTGGTATTAGCGCATGGGAGAGTGCTCTTAATTCCTGTATGGCCGATGAAATTAATAAGTCAGTTTCTGCAATAAATTCTTCTGGTTCATTGGTATGCTTCTTAACCATACCCAGGTACAATTTTGAGCTTGCCAGTATCTGGCACACATTATCATGTAACTCACATCCAATTTGATCTCTTTCTTTTTCCTGTGCAGAAATTACAGCATCTGTTAATTCTTTTTGATTTTTTATGCGTTCATCATCCAGCTGCCGCTCCAGCAATATTTTTTCGGTTACATTACTGCCAATAGCTAATATCGCAATCTTGCCATTTACTAGAATACGGTGAGAAGTGATATCCATGTAAATGAGCTCTCCGTTTTTTTTGCGATGCTCCCAAAGGGCTGAAAAAATTTCCATTTTTTTTGAAAGCATCTCATGGGCAATATGCTGAATTTTATCCAAATGTTTAGGGTCTCTTATGTCCATTACTGTCATACGGGAAAACTCTTCCTTGGTATACCCATACAATTGAATGCAGGTTTCATTCAGGTCAACGAATTTTAAATTTTCAGGATCCCAGATAAATATCGACTGTGGATTCATGTTAAAAAGATACCTGTATTTTTCCTCGGATTCCTGTATTAAAACTGCTGTATTTTTCCTATCAGAAATATCCCTGTAGTTAGCTACAATTCCATTAACAGCAGGCTCTTGCAACAGGTTTTGAAAAGTATTTTCTATCCACCTGTATTCGCCTGAAGGCAACTTTATTCTTAGTTCTAAAGATTTTACCTGCCCTGGATTGGAAGTAATTTCTAAAAAACAATTTGCTACAGCACTTAAATCTTCAGGATGTACCATATCCTTAAAAACATCCTCCAAATCCCCGTCAAGTTGCAAACCAAGAATTTTTTTTCCCATCTGGCTTATCTCCAACACCTTTCCATTAGTATCAACCAGTAAAAGCCCATCTGTACTGTTTTCTATTAATGCCCTGTAACGTTTTTCGTTTTGCTCCAGTTGCTGCTGGTTCTTTTTGCGTTCTATACTGTAGCTGATACTTTTTAATAAAATAGCCGGGGTTACTTCATCTTTTATCAAGTAGTCCTGCACACCAAGTTTAAGACTATCTACACCAAACTGTTTATCGCTGAATCCGGTAAGTACTATTACGGGCCGGCCTTGTGCAAGTGATATTATATCAGTTATTGAATCTACCCCACTACTATCGGGCAAGCTTAGGTCAAGCAAAATAATGTCAAATTCATTTTTACCCATTGCTGTAAGGGCGGCCATCAAAGTTTTAGCATGTACCAATTTACTTTCGGGTAATACCATTTTCAGGTATTCACTTACAAGTATAAAGTCGCCGATATTATCTTCAACCAAAAGCAATTTAAAATCTTTGGCAATTGTGGTCATAAAAAAGTTTTTTTAATTAGTACGTACTATTTTTAATAATAACCGTGAGTTTATGGTTTTTCGGTAAACATATTGAATCAGCTTTCGGGCTGCCTGGCCTTAGTGGAAAATTTCATATATTTTTTACCTAACGTTATTGCCTTTATGCACTCACCAGCAATAAGGGCTATTTGATAATTTTTTCTAATCAGGTTAAACAGCTATTATTTGTAACGATAAAAATTCAATTCCACTTGGTTTACCGAACCCCGATGTTTCTCTTCTTTTCAACAACAATTAACTTGCTTTGCTAAATTCTCCCGTTAGTTTTGGATGATGTTTCAACTCGTTAATCATTTCCAATGTTAGCGGTTTTTTTAAAAATTCAATTACATTTGGATCATCATCTGCCCGTTTTTTTTCCTCAGGATTTACGCTTGATGATAATATTACTACTTTGATTTCTGTAAATTGATGAGTGAATTTTTCTTCCATTTTTTCCAGGAACTCCCAACCTCCAATCACTGGCATATTAAGATCCAGAAAAATTACGGCTGGTATGTTATCCGGTGTTCCATCCGTTTCGTTCAATTGTTGAAAGTATTTGATGGCTTCCTCACCGTTCATAAATGGCAAACATTTTTTAGCAAATGCTGTGCGGCCAAATATCATTTGATTTAGCATTTGTGTAACCCTGTCGTCATCTATAGAAAAAATAAGGTTATGCATAAACTGGCTGGTTTTTAAAATTTAATGTAAAGGTAGTTCCTACGTTAATGTTACTGGCTACTTTGATAGAACCGCCCAGGGCATTCATTTGTGACTGCACCAGGTAAAGGCCAATTCCCTTGCTGTCGCTGTTGGTATGAAAGCGTTGGTGAAGACCAAATATCCTTTCCTTTATAACAGCCATATCCATCCCTATTCCGTTATCAGCAAAAGTCAATTCTATTCCATCTTCTACTTTACAGCTTTCTATGTTTATCTGCAACCTGCGTTCCGGCGATGCATATTTAAGGGCATTAGAAATTAAATTAGTAAAAATACTTTCTAAATAAACTGCATCAAATAGTACGGTGGGTGCGCTTACAAAATTGCTTGTTATAGTAGCATTGCTTTGTTCTATCAGTGAATTTAGAGAGCGGGTTACTTTATCATTCATATCACTAAATAATAACTCCGTTTGTTTACTGGAGTCAGATTTTCTTATAAGAATTGCTTCCATCAAATCGTTCAAGGTATCGTTAAGTTGAAAAGTTGATTCTTTAAAAGCTTCCAGTAAAATCCTGGTGTTTTCATCCGTTATTTTATCCCATTCAATCAGGTTAATTATTGATATTAAATTGGTGAGCGGAGCTCTAAGGTTGTGGCTTGTTATGTAAGTATATTGTTTTAATTCTGCGTTGCTTTTGGTTAGTTCACTAATTAATTGTTTTTTTTCTTCTTCATTTTTTTTACGGCTGGTGATATCCCTAAAGTTGAGTACTACCGCATTTACTGCCGTATCGTGGAGTAAATTATGGAAATTAGTTTCCAGCCAAATGTATTCTCCTTGCGGATTTAATACCCTGAAATCGGCATCAAGTACTTTATTGGTTTCACTAACTACTGCCGAAAATAATTTGAATACTTTTCTTATCTCTTCCGGGTGCAAAAACCCTGGCGTGTTTATGCCGATTATTTCAGTTGCCGGGTAACCCAGAATTTTGCTGGCAGTATTGCTCATTTCAATAATATCGCCCGCTTTGTTTAATAAGGCAAGCCCATCGGTACTATTTTCTATTAATGAACGAAAGCGTTTTTCACTTTCTGCCATTTGTCCCTGAATTCTATCCCGCTCTATACTGTAGAGTATACTTTTTTGAAGAACAGCGCCATTGATATCATCCTTAACAAGGTAATCCTGTACACCTAGTTTAAGACTGTTAATGCCGGTTTCTTTATCGGCAAATCCGGTTAGTACAATTACGGGCGGTATACCGGGCAATGCTTTTAGTTGGTTGATGGATTGCTCGCCCTTGCTATCGGGTAAAATAAGATCCAATAAAATGATATCTATCGGCTGTTGCTTTAGTACTGTGATGCCTTCAGATAAATAGGAGCTGTGAATGATATTGGCAAGCGGAAATGCCTCTGACAGATAATCAGCAACCAAAATGAAGTCTCCTTCATTGTCTTCTATTATTAATACCTGCAGTTTATTGGGTGTTGCCATGTTTTAATTTTAAGGAGTACGTATTTTGTTTTATAAGTGGGTAAAAAAATTGTACTATTAATATCAGTTAAGTTGTTTAAAATTAATTCCCAAATCTATGGTTACAGGCTTCAGCAATTTTGATGGAGACCTGTATAGCAAACCATTAATTACAAAGCCGTTTTACAACATTTCTTTTCAATATTTACTGGTTACTTAATATGTTTGGGGATGGTAAAAAAGAAAGACGATCCCGCCCCTGGTATAGCGTTCATTCCAATTGTGCCTCCACAACGGTCAATAATTTTTTTGCAAACTGCCAATCCAATACCTGTTCCGCTGTATTCATCTTTATTGTAAAGGCGCTGAAACATAATAAAAATTTTATCACTGAATTTTTCATCAATACCAATGCCATTATCTTTAACAGTAATCAGCCATTCATAAGGTCTTTCTGTACCGGTAATATATATAATTGGTTTGTTGCCGGATGGCTGGTATTTAATGGCATTACCTATCAGGTTTTGAAATAGTAGTTCCATTTCAAATTTTACCGCCATTACTACAGGCAAACCCTCGGCATATATGGTAGCTGCATTTTGTTGTATTTCGCACTGCATTATTACTTGCACTTCCTGTACTACCGTTTGCAAGTTAACCGGCTGTGTTTGCTGCTGTTTATTTTCCAGCCGGGAGTACAGCAATAAGTCATTTATCAACTCCTTCATTCGGTAAGCCCCATCTACTGCAAAGCGTATATAATTTGTTGCTGTTTCGTCCAATACATCTTTGTACTTTTTTTGCAACAGACTCATAAAGCTGCTTACCGTCCGCAATGGTTCCTGCAAATCGTGTGAGGCTATATAGGCAAACCTTTCAAGTTCTTCATTGGATATAGAAAGGTCGTGTGCCTGTTTTATTAGTGCTGCCGCTGTCTTTTTTCTTAGTGTAATATCTTTTGAGTTAACAATTATTGCTTTGATGGCAGGGTTACTTAATTGATTGTTTGCCTGCCCTTCCAGCAAAACATAATCTCCTTTGCAGTTCATAAACTTATACTCAATTATATTTGCGTTGCCTGGATTTATTAAGGCTTTTTCCATTTCAGCGGCTACCATTGCTGTATCATCCGGATGTAAAAATTCAAATATATTTCTGCCAATAGTTTCAGTTTCATTATAGCCCAATATTGGTTTTATAGAAGGGCTTTGGTAAACAATATTGCCATTATTGTCAATAAGGGTAATAATATCCGAGATATTATGAACCATGCTTTTAAACTTTTCTTCACTCAGTTTTAATGCATTTTCTGCCCGCTTTTGTTCAGTAATGTCCAGATGAATACCAATGGTACCAACCATTTTTCCTTCATCATTGTAATGGGGCGCTCCACTTATAAGCCACTCTTTAGGTTCGCCTTTTTTGTTGGTTATTATTCTTTCATATACCCCCGCAATGCCCCTTTCCCGTTCAGCGTTTATTTCATTTAATTTTATTTCATTTTCATTTTTTGAAAATATTGCTCTAGCAGATTTTCCTATTATTTCTTCCATACGGTAGCCGCTCATCTCACAAAAACTGTTGTTGGCAACCTGAATTATTTCATTGTTATCTACTTCCAGTAAACCGAGATTGATATTGGCAATAATATTCCGGTATTTTTCTTCACTTAACCTCAATGCATTTTTGGCGTTTTTTTCGGCGGTCATATCCACGATAGTAGAAAGCATAAGTGCACTACCCTTGATAGTAATAATTGTAATGGATAAAAGCCCGTGTATTATCTGCCCGTCTTTAGTTAGAAATTCAATTTCCTCTTTTTCTACAAACCCTTTTTCACTAAGCGCATTAAATATTAAATCTCTGTCAGCTATATTTTTGTACAAGCTAACCGAGGCAGTTGTTTTTCCAATCAGCTCTTGTTTTTTATAACCCAGTGCTTTACAAAAAATATCATTTACATCCTTTATTATTCCATCGGGAAAAGATACAAGGGTAATGCCAACCGGACTGTTTTTAAAGATGGCAGAAAATAATTCTTCTGATTCCTTCAAGGCTTGCTGGTTATAGCTTCGTTCAATTTCTGTTATAATTCTTTCTGAGTAAAACCGAAGGATGGTTTGCTTTACCTCCAGGTACTTTACAGGTACTTTATATAACAATACCAATATACCCAATAATGAACCCTGTCCGCTGATAAGCGGCAGGCCTATATAGCCTTCTATTTGGTTTTGCACCAGTAACTCATCTAATGGAAAAAGCTCTGCTACATTTTCTATGTAAGCACATCCATTGTTTTCAAAAGCATATTGGCATGGAGTGCCTTTAAGTGAATAAATAAAATTATCGGCGATGCTTCCTTTAGTAGCATGAGCGATTGTTTCCAGTGTTCCTTCGTCGATGTTTTTATGCAAGCCGATAAAGGCGTGATCTGCCTGTAATGAACTGGATAAATGTATCACGATGGTTTGTAAAAAATTATCAAACCCTGTATTAATAACTGCTGAGGAAATTTGATTGAGTGCATTATCAAGCAGTTTTCTTTCTTTCCTTGTTTTAGCTTCTGCCAGTTCTCGTTTTACTACGGCACCTAACCTAACTAGGTTGTCCTTCATGAGGTAATCATTTACGCCTGCCTTCATCATTTTAACGGCCATCTCTTCGCCCGCTGTGCCGGATACAAGTATAAATGGTAGCTCGGTGTGGAATGCCCTGGCAACGGTAAGTGCAGCCTCCCCATCAAAGCCGGGTAAACTATCGCCTGCTATTACCAGATCCCATTCTTTTTGTTGCAGCGTCTCCCTCATTTCGATAGCAGTTTTTACAACTAAATATTGTGCTAACAGCCCGGAGTTTTCCAACGCCCGCTGTAAAAGTGCTGCATCACTTTCATTTTCTTCAATCAGTAATATTTGTAGCTGTCTACTCATTAACTATTAATTTTCCAGGGCTGCACAACTTTTACGCTTAACCTTTTTAGGACTCCTTATTTAATGTTTGCTGCAAATTGAGTGAAATCTGCAGGCTCATTTTTATAACTATTTACACAAAGCTGGTATCCGTTATTTGTATCGCTTTTGACACAAACTTTTCTGGTTGCAGATTTTCAAATATTAATAGATAAAATACTTCTGTGCCTGCTGTATTCAGCATTGGCTTTACTATTATTCTCACAAAATATAACTCGCTGTATAATTCAATCATTTGAACACTGCTGTTAACAACCTGATGCGTTGTGGTTGCAGTGGTCATTGCAGCCATAGCTGCTGCTTTTAATGGTACATTTATTACACTCCATAAATGCTGGTTGGTTAAATCGCATAACCCTGTAATGAAGAGGCTTGTATCTCCCTTTACTTCCTGTATTATGTAGGTAGAATTTACAATGAGGTAAGTATGTTGGTAGCAATTAAAAATTGTTTCTTTCACCATTGAATCAACAGAAGAAATATTTTCGTTGCAGTATAAAGCACCGGGAAGAAAACCCGGAATAGAATTATTTGTTGCGTCATTTTTATTTATTTCAATTGCGTTTTCAGGCAGCGCCTGTTTACTGTCCTGCTCCTGTTGCAGTGTATGTTTTCCGGTTGGTTTCTGTTGCAATTGTACAGCATCCCAAATTGCATTTCCCATTTGGGATGGCGATATAACTAAATCGGCACAGCCGGTATTAATAGCTGCAATTGGCATTGCATTGTACATGGCAGTTGGCGGTGCCTGCACTATTACATATCCACCTGCTTCTTTAAGTATTTTTATCCCCTTTGCGCCATCTGTTCCCATTCCGGATAAAATAATAGCAATACTTTTTTTAGCGGTAGCAATGGATAGTGATTCCAATAATTTATTAACGGGGTTGCTTTGCACGCCTACTTCTGTTATGTTAAGCTGAAGATGAATTCCTTTTATGTCTAGTTCATTCCCCGGCTCGCAGTAATATACATTCCCGGGCTGTATCTCCTCGCCCTGTTTAGCCAGCTTTAATGCAATTGAACTATTTGAACTAATCGCTGCTGATAAGTATTTCTTGTTGCTGCTGTCAATTGGAAACCCAATTAAAAGGGCAATATTTTTAAGATGTTCCGGCAGATTAAGAAGTAATTCTTTTAAAGTTTCTACGCCTCCGGCAGATGCGCCTATGGCAATTACCCTTGTAATATTTTTGTCCGGAAAAACTGTGGTGCCTGTTTTTGATGCCTGCTGGTTATTATAAATTGATTCCATTTGTTTTTTTTTACTGAGTTGTTTTTCTCTATCTATCTTATGCTTTCACCTAAATAAACAGGTGCTAATACATTTATTGCTTTTTAAATTTTACAAATGCTGATGCGATAAACAGCAAAAATATTTACCAGTCGGCATTTCTATATACTTACAAAAATCAATTTATTCTTTTCGGTAAACTATAGGTATATGGATGCAATATGTGTAGTAATATTATTACGTAACAATGCTTTGTAATGATTCAATTCATTGCTTTAATACACCCGTATATGAGTAAAGAAGTTGATTTTAATTTAAGCAGTAGCTGTATAAGCTTTCATAGAAAAATTTTAAAAAGGTATGGTGAATTTAAAAGCCACGCCCTTATCTGTTTTTGTTTCCACCCATATTTTTCCACCTAATTTTTCTACAATTTTTTTGCAAATAGAAAGCCCGATTCCTGTGCCGCTATATTCCTGCTTAGTTTGCAGCCTGCTAAAAGCTTCAAATATTTTTTCCTCAAATCCCTCGGCTATTCCAATGCCATTGTCTTTTACAGTAAAAATCCATTCGCCAATTCCTTCTTTGCAGGATACTGATACTATTGGTAAATTACCAGCCTCCTGATATTTTAATGCATTGCCAATAAGGTTTTGCATTAGCTGGTTAACAGGGCCGGTTACAGCATTAATTACCGGTAATTTCTCTACCTGTATTGTTGCTTTTGTTGCTTTAATAGTTGATTTTAAAACCATTTTAATATTTTCCATCACCTCGTTCATATCCACCGGCTCTAGTTGCTGTGGACCAGTACCGGCACGGGAATATTCCAGCAGGTCCTGTATCAATTTTTTCATCCTGTTGGCGCCGTCAATTGCAAAGTGGATATACTTTTTACCATTATCATCCAATTGTGGTTCATATCTTTTTTGTAACAACAGCATAAATCCATTAATCATCCGTAATGGTTCTTGTAAATCGTGTGAGGCAACGTATGCAAAGCGCTCTAACTCGCTATTAGAGCTTGCAAGATTGGCTGCATTTTTTTCCAGTTCCTTATTTAGTTCAGTTAACCTTGCCTCTGATTGCTTTCGGTTATTAACTGATCTGAAAAAGACAGACAAGCCATCTTCTGTGGGATAAAAACTTTCTTCAAACCAGGTATTAGTGGTAGGGTCGTAATATTCAAAATGCACCGGCTCTTTTGATTCCACCGCTTTTTTTGCATTGGCATAAAAAGTGGTGTCTTTTAGCGTAGGGAATTGCTGCCAGATATTTTTTCCAGCTAATGAACCAGCATCAGCACCAGACAACAGGGTTTGCGCAGCAGAATTGATATAAGTAAAATTGAAATTATTATCAAGCGCATAGAAATAATCGGATATACTTTCTAATATTTGTTTTCTCTCTTCTTCTAATTTTCTTTTGTAAGTAACATCTTTTGCAACGGCGAAAATGAGCCCCTCATCAACAACTGGTGTAAACGACCAGTCTACCCATTTTACTCCTTTATTTTTGGTTATATACCTGTTTTCAAAAAAAGCAGGTTGTGTACCTGTTAATAATAGTTGGTTTTCTTCATTGGTTTTATCCCTGTCATCCGGATGTACAAACTGAATGGCAGGCTTTTCTAATAATTCCTTTTCTGTATAACCAAGGATGCTGGTAAAAGCTGGGTTTATTTTTTTGAAATAGCCATCAGTGCCCAGGATGCAAAGCATATCCGGCGATAGACTAAAAAAGCTCTTTAATTCTATTTCGGTTCTATTTTTTTGAATGGCCGTGCCAAGATCGTTGCTTATTTTGTTGAGCAAATCTGCATTTAACTGCCTGTTTGTAAAAGGGGCTTTGCTAAAAAAAGTAAACAGAGCGATTACTTCTCCACCAAAAAATACTGGTAATGCCATACCGCTAACGAGGCCCATTGCTGTTGCACTTTCTTTTCTTAAAAAACCAGCCTGCTGCAGGTTTTCCCAATATACCGTTTTTTTATTTTTTAAGGCTGTACCTGCAAGACCGTTCCCCGCTACATGTTTCGAAACTATCAAATGACCAGCTTCCATATCCAGGGATTTTTGGTTGGCATATTTTCCACGGTAGTTCATTTTTGTTCTATCAAAATTGAGAGACCATACCTCTGCGTAATCATACTGTAAATAGGAGGCAATTTTTGTGACAGTCTTTTCTAAAACAGGTTCTAATTTATCATCCTCATCCATGATATTAACCAATTCAAAAAAAACTTCTTTTTCCTCTTCAGCCATTTTCTTTGCAGTGATATCTTTTTGAACAGATATCCAATGGGTGAACCATCCCTTTTCATCTGCCAACGGCACAATTGAAATATTTACCCAAAATTCTTCTCCGTTTTTTTTGTAGTTAAGTAATTCTACTTCAACCGGCTCCCATTTTTCCAGAGCTTGTTTTAATTTATCCAGCTCAGTTCTGCTTGTTTTGGGGCCTTGCAAAATCCTGGGTGTTTTGCCTGCCAAATCATCCAACGTATAGCCGGTTGCTTTTGTAAAGGCTTCATTTACAAAAACAATTTCGGGCCCTGTTCCTTCAAAAGGTTCTGCTTTTGTAATTAGTACTGAGTCGTTGATTTTTTTTACTACCGACTCAAAAAGTTTTAATTGTGCTTCTTCTTTCTTTTGCAAGCTGATGTCCTGCATGGCGCCAATCATTCGGATGCTTTTACCTTCATTATCTCTAATGATAATTGCCTTATCAATCACAAACGCATAGCTGCCATCGGCCTTTAAAAATCGATACTCTTCCTGCCATTGCGTTTCACTACTGTTAATTGAATGGCTGAATTTAAGCGCTAATTTTTCTTTGTCCTCCGGATGAACCATTTTACTCCAATTGGCGAATTTGTTAGTCAGATTTTTAAGATCATGACCAAATATGGTTCTAAAACCTTCGCCCCAGTAAAGTTCGTCAGTTACAATATCCCAATCCCAAATAGCATCAAAAGTAGCTCTGGTAACATGTTCAAAGCGCTCATTGCTTTTTTTAACTTCTTCCTGGGCATTTTTTTGCAGAGTAATATCTCTTCCAATGCCTAACAATCCTATTATTTGGTTTAACTCATTTTTTAGGGGCACTTTTGTAGTAAGGAGCGTATGTTTATATCCATCTTTGTCGATAAAATCTTCCTCTTTATTTATAATTGATACGCCTGTGCTAATAATTTGCAAATCGTCTTTATAGATTGCTTCGCCAGTCTCGCCGGGAAAAATTTCCGCATCTGTTTTTCCAATCACTTCAGCTTCAGAAGATGCTCCCATCACTTTTACGTCAACTTTGTTTGCAATTACTTTTCTCGCCTTTGCATCTTTGATAAAAATGGTGTCGGGTAAATTGTCAATTAATGTGCGTAACTGGTTACGTTCGTTTTTTATGGTCTCTGTCACTAATTTTTGCCGGCTAATATTTTCAATCGACATTACTATGCCTGCTACCAGTTGCTGTTCATTTATAACGGGAGAGTATTTTATTTTATACCAGTTGTCTTGTTGGCTTGTATGGCTACAATTTCGTTCGTACTCTAATTTGTTACCAGCCAAAACCTCCATGAGTTGCTTATGCAGGGCTACATGTCTTTCCGCAGGAAAATAGCTGAGAAAACCTGTATTTATTACCAGGTTTTTTTCATGTTCTGTTAAACTAAATGCTGCTGCATGCTGATTGAATGAGACAATTTCCAGTTGTGTATTTAATAGTATGTAACCAATTTCTGTACTTTCAAAAATTGTGCGTAGGTTATCTTCCGACTTCTGCAGGCTTTGTTCTGTTTTTTTAATCTGTGTAATATTATTGGCAATGCCGTAAGCCCCCGTAATTATTTCATCAATTATTATAGGTACCATTACCAGTGAAACTGTAGAAACTTCTCCGCTAGCCCCACATACGTCTATGATTGTTTGTTGCGGTTGTCCTTGAAAGGTTTTAGTTAATTTGGCCTGCACTTTTTCAACGTGATAGGGCATAATAAAATCCTTGATATTAGATTCAAGTATTTGCTCCGTTGAATAACCAAGATTTGCGCCAAGCAACTCATTAGTTTTTGTAAAAAAACCATCTGAGTTAATGGAAAATACAGCAGCCGGATTTTTATCAAATAAAGATTTGTACTCCTGCTCGCTGCGACTGAGAGCCTGTTGCATAGCTTGCCTGCCACTGATATCTACTATTTGAACGATCAACTGCTTTGCCAGGTTATTTTCATCCCTAACGGCTGATACTGCGGCCATCACCCAAACACTGTGCCCTTGCCTGTGGTAACATCTTTTCTCTAATTGGCAGCAATCTGTTTTACCTTCTTTTAATTCTAATATACCTTTTATGTTTTCCTCCAATTCATCAGGATGGGTTAAATCCCGGAAAGAAATTTTTAGTAATTCATTTTTTGTATAGCCTAAAATATTACAAAACTGTTCATTTACATCTTCAAATAAAAAAGTATCGGGATTTGATATGGCCATTCCCAATGCGGAATGATTGAAGGCTTTACTGAATTTTTCCTGCAACTGGTCATATGCTGCTGCTGCAGTATGAGGCTTCAATTTTGTTTTAGTTGTATCTAATATTTCCACGCCTGCAACAGCCTCATTTTTATTTTCGGTTTGTAATTTTGCTGAACTATTTCCAGCAACAATCAGCCGTAGACGTTCATTTTCAACTTCTAATTTTTTAATCTTGCCAAGCAAATCGCTTGTATCAGTTAAAATATTTTTTTGTTGATCTGTCATTGTTTGAAATATTTAAATATTTTTATAGCTATAATTGTTTGTGGTTATAACGCTTGAAATAGTTTATTTTGTCTTTTCACAAATTCTTACAGTCAAATCGATAGTTGAAAATGCACTCGGTTCCGGCGCATATTTTTTTAGAAGAAATAATGATAATTTGTTTATGAGGTTGGATTGCTACACAGTACCAAAGTATGGTGCCGCTGTTTCATATAACAGGTCTATTAAAATGTCTTTCTAAAAATATTGGACCAAAACGGTTCTATTAATTTGTAAAATTGAACTATAAAAAAATATACAACCGTAACAAAAACATACAAAACAGGGTAGCGAAATCCCTACATTTTTGATTAATAGCCTAAATTTATACCAATGAACTTTTTAATAGTAGATGATCATGAAATAGTAAGATCAGGCATTAAAAATGTACTGGGGGTATTGTACAAGCCAGATGGCATATTTGAAGCGATTGATGAAGAAAGTGCCATGATGGTTTATGCAGACAGAGCCTTTGATTTGGTGATAATGGACGTTCAATTACCTAAAACAGATACTATCAGGCTAATTGAATTTATGCTGCAGAAAAATCCTGAAACCAAATTATTGATGTTTTCTATGACACCCGAAAAGATCTATGCTGGCAAATTTTATGATGCCGGCGTAATGGGGTTTGTAAGCAAAAGTGCGGGCCTCGATGAGCTTACAAAAGCCATTGACCTGGTTTTAAACGGGCGAAAATATTATAGCAAATTTTATACGGATCAGCAGTTACATTTTTCTAAAAATCATAACCCGGGCAATCCTTTTAAATTACTTAGCAGCCGTGAAATGGAGGTTGCAATGCTTTTGCTAAAAGGAAACACTATTGTTACCATCAGCGATCAGCTTGCCATCAATCCATCAACGGTAGCATCGCATAAGGCACATATTTATCAAAAGCTGGGTGTGGATACCTCCGGAGAATTAATTGCTATCGGGCGCTTGAATAATATAATAGCTACTTAAAAGCCTTTTAATGCAAGCATTAAATTTGCGTAAACGGCCATTGTAATTCCTGTAGATTAGTAACCCAAAATTATTTTAATTCTTTTTATAAAAATTTCATGTTTACAATCAGCAATAAAGAAAGCAACGGCTTTAATACAGTTATATTAAAAGATACAACCCGCAATACCAGTGCCGTTATCATTCCATCCTGCGGTGGTATTTTACATGCTTTTGAAGTGTTACATAATAACCAACCGCTTAATGTAATTGACAACTATCAAAGCCTGGATGATTTTAACCAACACGTAGCCGACAAGGGGTTTAAAAGTTGCAAGCTTTCGCCATTTGCCTGCCGTATAAAAGATGCTCAGTTTGGGTATGAAGGCAAGACCTATACCATTGAAAAATTTTTATTAAACGGCAGCGCCTTGCACGGGCTGCTCTACAATGTGCCATTTACAATTATTCATCAATTGGCAGATGAAAAAAGCGCCACTGTTACCATTTCATATAGTTACACTGGCACAGATAAAGGCTATCCATTTAATTATGATTGTGCTGTAACCTACCAGTTAAGAACAAACAATGAGCTGGTAATTAGTACGCTTATCAGCAACAAAGATGAAGGGGCAATTCCTATGCAGGATGGCTGGCACCCCTATTTTACTTTTGGTGGAAAAATTGATGATTTGCTGCTCGAGTTTCAAAGCAAGGAGCAAATTGAATTTGATGATGCGATGCTGCCAACCGGCAAACTTGTACCCTTTCAGGAATTTGGCTCCCTAAAAAAAATTGAAGCACAAACTTTTGATGATTGCTTTACCATGAACTTTTTTGAATGTCAGCTGCTTTGTGTTTTAAGAGATACGTTGAAAAAAATTCAACTTGAAATACGGCCCGATAAAAGTTATCCTTATCTGCAAATATATACACCGCCACATCGCAACAGTATTGCAATAGAAAATTTGAGTGCAATACCTGATTGCTTCAACAATGGCATCGGTTTAATTATTTTGCCTCCCAATGAAAAGGTTGAATTTGTAACTTCTTATAAAGTTACCAGTCTATAAAAAATGCAGCAATATAGCAGTAAAAAAAGTAACTGAAACCAGTATTATACTTTTATGTAGATTTTCTTTTTATCCAGCAGCCAGGCAAAAAACCACATCATAGTTATAAAGCAAAGTGCATATACCAATGATCCAATTCGTGGGTCGGATGGGAAAATTAATTTGCAGATATGTTCGTAAAACCAGCCGAAAGGAGTTAGGTATTTTGGCTTACCTGTTTCATCCAAACCGTTGCTCAGCCTTATTAGCGCAAGTGATCTTGGTAATAACGCACTCATTGCAAATATGAACAAAGCATTTTTGCCAAACACATCAAAAAAGCGGCTCCAAACAGCTTTACGATTATTGAATTCGATTAAGTAAATCATCAGCGACAAAACTAACAAGGCCAGTCCGGTAATATAAACTGTATAACTGCTTGTCCATATTTTTTTGTTGATGGGGAAAACCATATCCCAGGCAAAGCCTGTAAAAATAAACACACAGGCAGCAACAAATAGGCCATTCAGCATCTCAGGCGTTTTGCCTTTTTGTAAAATATAATTACCTGCCAGGTAGCCAAAAATTACCTGTACAATCGCAGCAAATGTGCTCATTAAACCTTCCGGATCAAAAGCTACTCCTTCACCACGATACAGGTGACTTTCGCCCAAAATTGCTGTATCTATTTTGGTGCCGAACCAACCGGAAAGACTAAACGGATCTGCAGGATTACCAGCTACACATAAAAACCAATACCCCAACAATATAAAAGCACTTACAACAAATGCACCCCTTGTTTTAAAAAGATGAATGATAACCGAAGCGAAAAAATAACACAATGCAATGCGTTGCAACACACCCATAATCCGGATTGTTTCAAAGGGCTTGCCTACAATGGAACCTGCAGCATCGTACTTAATAAACGGGAACCAGTTTAAAAAAAGTCCGATGATAAAAATGAGGATGGTTCGTTTAATAACTTTTTGCCAGAAGATATTTTTTTCTTCCAGCCTTGGAATTACAAATGCCATCGCATTACCAACGGCAAACAAAAAAAACGGAAACACCAAGTCGGTAGGAGTGCAGCCATGCCAGCTTGCATGCTCCAGCGGAGCATAAATGTGGCCCCAGCTTCCGGGGTTATTTACCAATATCATCAGTGCTACAGTAGCACCACGAAAAACATCGAGGGAGTAAAAGCGTTGGTTCATTGTAAGAGGATTGCTAATATTAATTGTTTAGTAATTAAGTCGTATTGAACTACTACTTACATCTATGTTTAGACGGGTTAGAAGTTTAGACTAAGATCTGAATACCAAAATATTAGTAAAAACGGTTTCGTTTAGGATTCATTCTTGTGTCTTTCATATTCACTACAATCAGTTTATTCTTTTCAATTCGGTAGAAAATTCTATTTTGATTTTCGTTACCTACCAAAAGGCTTTTTGTATTTTTAATTGTTGTGGATTTACCATTTAAATTGTTTTTCAAAACTATTACAAACTATTTTTTAGTTACAACTTGGAGAGAAATTGCTCCATGTGGATTTTATAATCTTCGTAACTAATTGAATCCTTATCCGGATCCTCATTTGCAAGCTCCTCCAACTCTGCCCGCTCTTCAGGGGTAAGATCCGACAAATCATCTATTTCTTCGGTTGATTTTTGATACGCTACAATATCTTCCTTCACCATACTCAGTGTTTCTTCGTCATCTATTTTATCAATCAGCTGATGCAACTCTTTCCTTAAATTTTCCTTGCTCATA
>JBBQEA010000068.1:0-21194 GCA_038320245.1 Chitinophagales bacterium
ACCTGCAATAATTTCTGGTTGTATACTAAGTTTTAGCGGGATATTTTGATTTAACTCTTCCTTGTATCTTTTTGTAAGTTTGCTGGTAATATTGTAGGTAATGGATATAGGCGCAAATGTGTGTTCTTTATTGATGGATTCTTTCCATGAAAATTCATACTGGCCTCTAAAAAAGTTTTTTGTATAAAGCGCCTCTTTTCTCAGCCATTCGTAACTAAGGGTAAATTTTGTTTTGGGCGGAAAATAATTGCTCTCTTTTATTCGAAAGGGTACCAGAAAACGAGGCACCACAATACTAGCCTCGCCACCCACCCGGAAATTATTGTTGCCGCTTAATGTATCGGCAGATGATACTTCATAAGCCCCATATAGTTTGGTTTGTAAATATTCTGCTCCCCTAAAAATATTGCGGTATTTATAGTTTAAATTTAACTGTGCTCCGGTAAAAGAGTTTGTTTTGGAAAAACCTGCCAACTCAACCTGCAGGCTCTTTCGCTGCATGGGTGTAAGGTAATAGTACACATCCAGTTTAACGGGGTTAAGGCTGTCTCTGCTGCCCTGGTAGCTGCTTTTTACAAATTTAAAAACACCGAGGTTAATAAAACGGTTAAGTGTTTTGTTGTGCTCATTTATGTTGTACAAATCACCAACATGATAGGTGATGGCCCTTGCCAGGGCGCTGGATTTAATATTTTTTACGGTGTCTCTTATGTAGATATCCTGGTATTTTTCCATACCAATTTTACTGGTATCCGGCGCAGGATTCAATAAAGTGTAATTAGGGAAAAGTACAATTTTGTTGATGGTTTGTGGCACAATTGCAGACAGTGGTAAATCTTGTTTTAATTTAAAATAAACATTTACTTTTTGTTCACCGATGGTGCTGTCAATCCAGGATATAATATCATCCTGACTAAAAAAATAATAGCCTTTAGCTTTAAGGTGAATATCGGTACGGGTTCGCTCAGCTTTTATGTTCGATAAACTGTATTGCTCTGTTTTTTTGATGTAGTTTTCTTTTGGATTCAACAGGGCAATATCCCGACTTAGGGTGGAAGCGCTATCAATGAGCCAGCTAAAGGAATTGATGCGATAAGGCCATCCGACTTTTACTTTGTACACAGCTGCAGATTGGTATCCCTTTACGGTTGTATCCCCGCTGCTATTAGATTTAAAATAGCCCTGGTTTTCCAAATAACTTTTAAAATTGATCGCATTGCTTTTTACATCCACCATGCTGCTAAACACAGGTGCTTGTCCAAATTTATCACGCAGCCAAAACCGCAGGCCTTTTTGCTTTTTGGGCTCGCCAATGGCATACCAAAACCACACTTTGTAAGGGTATCCAAGTATCCTTTTATTGGGCAATGGCGCAGCAATTTTTTTAAGCTGTCTTTTTAAACTACCTGTTTTTATTTTATTGTCTTTGTCTTTGGTTATGCTAAAGCTGGCTCCTTTGTACAGGTAGGAGCCGGGCGGTAATTTTTTGCTGATGTTGCAACCTGCAGTAAGGATTGCACCCATTAAAAGGAAGTATAAAAAATTTATCTTAGGTTTCATTTGCCGGATTTTTTGTTGAACAATTCTTTAAACCGGTCGTAGTTAACGCTAAAGGTAAAGGCAGCACCGGTTTCTGTAAAGTACCCATCCATAATGGCTTCGTATTGGTTGCGGCGGTAAAGCCGCATAGCATACTTTCCATCTTTTGAAAGTTTATAACTGGTAGAAACGTCGGGTAAAAATTTGAGGTTATCATTATTTTGTCCTCTTGCTAACGGATCATCTCCTTCAATGGTAAAATCTTTACCAACAGATATGGTGAGCCGATCGTTTAATAGGCGTTTTGATAAATCCACACTCAAATCTGTACGCTGGGTGGCGGTAGAATAATCATCAACAGTTTTTAAATTAACATTAATATCTAAGCCTTTTATTAAATCGGCTGCCAGTTGGTTGACAGCGTCACTTAAAAACCGGCTTACACTTTCCTTTACTACCTGCTGTGGCTGTAAGCCTCCGCCAGAGCCGCTGCTGGCAAAAAAGTCTTTGCTTTGTTCGCCAATAAACCGGCCCATTATCAATAGGCCAAATACTTCTTTATTCATCTGCGATGCATCTCCACGCAATTGCAATAATTTATTATCAATAGTAGTTGACAAATCAGCACTTACCCCTGCAACTTTTTCTTTTAGCTTTATATTGAAACTAAGTTGGGGCTCCAATATGGGACCCTTTATAATTAATACTACCTCAAATGGCAGCTTTTGTTTGTATAGACTTGCATCTAAATTTGATGTGCTGCCCAGCTCATTGCCGATTAAATCGAAGGGTACTGCATTAATTTCATAGATGGCAGTAATGTCTGCTGCTGCATTCAATGGATCACCGCTAAAGAGGATGGTGCTGCCTTCCTGCAACTCAAATTTTCTTTTAATAAACTGATAATTTAACTGGTAAGTACCCTTTGATAAATTGTAAGCACCTGTTAATGCAATATCGCCATTGGGTTGCACGCCGGCGTTTAGTTGTGCACTGCCTTCCACGGTCAGTTCGTCTCTTGTTAGTGGATCTACAATCACACTCAGCTTGGCATCTTTGCTGATGTCGATATTCAGGTTGTATTGGAGTATGCCACCCCTTTTTTGTTTTGCTACGGGTACTACTAATTTTTCAACAGGCAGCGCATTGCGAACGGTATCCATATCTACAAATTCTATCACACCTTTTCTGTCTTTTTCACCAGGTACCTGTTGCTGCCGAACAACAGTTATAACAGACTTTTCTTTCAATGCAACAGCACCGCTTATTTCCGGGGCGCTTGCCAAACCAGTTATCTGTAAATCCGCATCTACAATTGCTTTTCCATAAATAGTATTGTTGTTAGCTGCTGTATTATCGAGTGCCGTAAAGTTGCTGGTGTTTACCGTTAAGTTGGTTTTAAAATCCATCCCCTCCGCTTTTGTAAATGTGCCATCGATTATGATGGGTTGATTTAGAGAATCTTTAATAGTAAACTGTTGTAACTTAATCTGGGGATAGCTTATAATAATTTGTTGTTTATCTATCCTTAACTGAGTGCCATAGCCGGTTAATCTTGCAACGGCATTGTTAAACTGCAGATTGCCGTTTAACTCAGGATTGTTTACCGTGCCGGTGATGGCCAGTTTGCCCGTAATATCACCACTGCTTTCGGTTAGGTAATCTTTAGAAAATGCCTGTACAGTTTGCAGCGTTATGGGTTCCAGTAAAATGTTGCCATCAATTTTTTCCTGGTTGTAAGTAGCCGCAACAGTTACCTTGTTTTGGTAACCAGTTAATGCAGCATCAATAGCTACGCCACTGTTATCAATTGTTTTGGCATTTATTGCAATATTGCCAACCGGTATTTGTTGGTACTTTAAACTGTCAATCGCAATTTTACCGCTGGCCGTTGGTACTTTTTTATCAAAATCAGCAATCGTTAATGCAACATTTAATTTACCATCAACCATCAATGAGTCCTGGTTTAATATGCCGGTAATATTGGCCAATGCAAACTCATTGATATTAATTTTGACTGCTGCATTTTCGGCAGCAGAAATACTTTGAATGGCTATTTTTTCAGCCTGCCTGTTAATGTCAAGTTGCTGTATGTTGAAACCATTTGTGGACAAACTAATCTGGTTGTTTTTATTTACCTGCCAGTTGTTGTAGTTGATTAATAGTTTATCGCTTAAACTAAGCAGGTAGCTGTCATTATTTTTTGTGCCGCTGATACCAACAGCATATTGATCTTTCCCGTTTTTATTTTTGGTAACAAAATTAGTGTTCAGTCTGCTATTACTATATCCGCCACTAAGGTTGGTAGTAAATAATTGAATTGATCCTGATGTAGCTGAATCAATATTTACAACATATTTAATGGAATCTTTAAAACCAGCGGCAGTAGCAGTAAAACCTGCCATTCTATTGCCATTGTACACCAGCAATGGAGCCTCGGCATTCAGTAGCATACTGCTATCATTTTGATTGATGGTTTTGGCTGTTACAATAATGTTTTTATCAAAGAACAACCCTGGCAATAATAGTAGCAACATGGGGTGTGGCTTAACTATCAGGTTCATATCGATGCTGCTGTTGGCAATGGAATCTATGCTTGTTTTACGCTGGCTTGTAAAATATTTTTCCTGGTAAAACTTCGCCAAAGCAGGCAATTGGTTGTAGGTAAATGCTCCGGATAAATGTGCATCTGCCATCGGCGAAATAAACATAAACCTGGTAAGGCCGCTATCCCGTGCAGCGGTTGCCTGCATACTATCCAGCAGGTATTTTTTTGTTCCAATGGTAAAGCTGCTGCTATCCAGTTGTATCAATGCTTTAAGGGTAGCAGGATTTAAGTCGGCAATATCAAATTTTACTGAAGTTTTAAGAGCAACGGAATCAGGGATAATGCCCATCGCATTAAAATCAGCGTGGCCAATATCCATAAAACCTTTGGCAGATGGATAGCCCTTTTTAAAAGCGAGGTCTGTTTTTAAATTCATCAGTAAGGCATCATCTTTAATATTGCCATCGAGCTTGTACAGCCCATTGCTGGCTTTTGCATGTACTACAATATTGTTATACTCGTGCTGCTTTACAATAAAACTAGAAAAGTTAACGGAGGAAACGGCAGTAGCTTTTTTATAATCGATGCCCCTGCCTTTTATGGTTAAATAGCCCGTAAGTTTTCCCAATAAGGAATCTTTGTTTATCCATTTGCCGGTCTCTAATTGCTTTGCTGCCAGGCGTAAATTGTATGTAAGGTTTTGCTGATTGTCAAAACCTGCAACTGTACCGTTTATCAAGGCTACTCCATAGGCACTGCTGACGACTACATCGGGATTTGCACGGTTGGTGCTGCCGCTGATGGTTCCTTTTAAACGTAGAACAGGGGGGAGCCTCACATCGGTACCGGCAACTTTTACAAAAGGCTGAAGAAACGATTTACTTGCAACCAAATCGTCGATAGAAATATCGTACAACAATTTTTTGAGGTTATCTAAATTGCCTACTGTGCCACTTGCCCGCAGTTGTATATCGTTGCTATTGGTGTGGGCTGATAAAGATTGAATTTTAAACTGCCGGGCATTTCCATTTGCAGCAAGATTGATAAAAAGAGTTTTATTGTTACCGATTTGTTGTTGGTATTTTTTTACTATGGCAGGATTAATTAATGCCAGATCTTTTAAAGAAATACGGGTATTGCTGATGCTTATTTGATTGTTAAGCATTGGATTGGTAGTGAATGTTGCCGGCAATATAAGGGCATCTCCCTGTACATAACTATTGGGCGTCTTCATTAAAAACTTATCCAGTTTGTAAGTATCATCCGATACTGAAATATTGCCGCTCAGCGAATCTAATTGAAAGCCTTTTGTTTCCTGCAAGGCAATGTTGTTAATAGTTGCAGCTGTGCCTTTACTGCTGTAAGAAATATTTTTTATACTGGCTGCCAATTTGTTTAGCTCAAAATTTGCAGGGTTAAAACCTTCGGCTGCAGCCGGCTTCCCGGCATCGATGTACCGGATATTATTTTCCAACAGCAACAATGAACCGACATCTACCTTAAGGTTATTTTCAATGACTTTGGTCGTGATTGTATCTGCCAGAATTTTGCTTTTTATGAGTGCAGTATTATGGCTGAACTGAATTTTACTGTTTTGTAAACGGATAGCGCTGATGTTGATTTTATCGACTGCATAATCCAGGTTGTTTACTTCAAAGTTATCAAGCAGGTTACTTGATATCATTTGTAGAGCGCTATCCTCAAAATAAATTGCAGACTTTGTTACGACAGCTTTTTGTAAAGTGAAAGAAGGATTGATGACAGGTTCAACAGCTACAGACAAAGGCGCAGTAGAGGTGAGCATGCGTATTTTAATATCAGATTGCTGCAGGTTGGCTTCTTTAAAACTAAAGGCATATTTTTCAAGATCCAGTTTATCTGCCAGTCCTGTAAATGCAACAATAGTAGCATTTAGGTGAAGTCCGCTGTATTTATCCTGGATAGTAACTATTGCATTTTTAAGCTCAATTTTTTTTATTAGTATATGGAATGGTTTCGCTGCAATTGTATCTTTTACCGGGGCAATTTCTTTGGTTGCAAAAGCATTGTTTATAAACTGAAAATTGTAAAGGGAGTCAAAAGGTTTACGGGTAAGGTTTAGTTGAATGCTGTCCAGCAGTATATTATTAATTTCGTACCTGCCCGTTAATAACCCAAGCATATTCAGGTTTACTTTAATTCTTTTGCCTTTTGCCAATACCTTACCCGACTCATCTTCTATGTACAAATCATGCAGCTCAATCCAGTTTGGGATACTGTAATCAACTTTTCCTAATCTGAATTCCGTTTTAATCTTGTTTTTTACAAAAGAGGTAACCTGTCGGGTAACAAAACTCTTGAAAAATTCGGTTTGAATTACTAAGGCCGCACTAAAAACCAACACAAGCAAAATAAGCAGTACCCATTTAACAACCTTCCATATTTTGTGCATAGGTTTATTATATTCTAAAAGCATACCATAAAATTTTATGGGTAGTAATAATTGCCATTTAAATTTCGTGAAATAAATTCTACACTTGTTCCCCATTTAGAGCTTATTTAGAGCTGTATTTTTCCTCAGGAACTATGTGACTTTAGAAGTTGAATTCCTCCGGATAGCACTGCCAGCCTCATTTACATTTTTATTTTACTTGTTGGAAATCATAAAACTCAGTTTTTTTTTAGTTGAATGCCCGCTGTTTTATTTTTTGGTATGGTATTTACCCTATTTTATTGGAGTAAATCAAAATGAATACGTTAAAACATATTTAACAAATGGGGATTAAAAAATGAGTTGTGGTGTCATTTAAAATGATGCTTTATTTATTTGAGCAAAGGAACAGAACGTCGCATCTTTTTATATAGGTTTAGGGTTTTAGGTTTAGGTTTTGTAAAAAAGTGCTTCCTTTCCAGGAAGCGCTATTTTTTTATAGCATAAAATTTTTATCAAATAAAGTTTTATTGAAGCATCTGGATCATATTTTATTTTAGAGACGCTTATTATCTTATTAAATTAAATTAAATGACCCTGTCATGAATCATCAATACCTTTAGGAAAAAATTAGTAACATGGAGCATATATTGATTATTGATGATGATGTGGACATGTGTTTGTTGTTACATCGTTTTCTTTCCAGAAATGGCTACGAGGTTTCTTACGCACATAGTGGCAAGAAAGGATTAGAAATGATGGACTTGCAAACACCTGATATTATTTTATGCGATTTCCGCTTGCAGGATACGGATGGTAAGACGTTGTTACTTAAAATTAAAGAAAAGAAGCCTGCTATACCTGTAATAATTATTACAGGATATAGCGATATTAAGATGGCTGTAGATGTGATGAAAAACGGGGCTTTTGATTATATAACCAAGCCTTTATTCCCGGAAGAAATTTTGCAAACCATTAAAAAGGCCACAAGCCAAAGTAGCACATTTAATGTAGATAGCAGCAAAAATACCAGGGTAAATAACGCCTCCACCAAAAGTGAAAATAAAAGCACTACGGAAGCTAAATATATCTTTAGTTCTCATGGTGTTTTTGGTGATTTGCTTAAGCAAATAGACCTGGTAGCACCCACCAATTACAGTGTGATTATTTATGGCGAAAGCGGTAGTGGTAAAGAATCTGTTGCCCAGCATATACATGAAAAAAGCAAGCGATGTAACCAGCCATTTATAGCAATTGATTGCGGCGCTTTATCAAAAGAATTAGCGGGAAGTGAATTGTTTGGTCATGAGAAGGGTGCATTTACTGGTGCCTTGAATCAAAAAATTGGTAGTCTTGAATTAGCGAATGGAGGTACTGTTTTCTTAGATGAAGTATCTAACCTTTCTTATGATGTACAAATATCCTTACTTAGGGTAGTACAGGAAAGAAAGATGAAAAGAGTAGGTGGAAATAAAGATATAGAACTCGATATTAGAATTATTGTAGCCAGTAATGAAATGCTGTACGATGTTGCCCGTAAAGGCAAATTCAGAGAAGATCTTTACCATAGGTTCAACGAATTCAGCATTATTGTGCCGCCGCTTCGTAAAAGAAAAAATGATATAATGGTATTTGCGGACTTCTTCTTGCAGAAAGCAAATGCTGAATTGGAAAAAAATATTATCGGCTTTGCTGCTGCTGTGGAGCAGTTGTTTAAAAGCTATAACTGGCCTGGTAATTTAAGGGAACTTAAAAATGTAATAAACCGGGCTGCACTATTAACTGAAACCGAAAATATAGAATTGCTTGCCTTACCCTTTGAAATTGTTAATCACGGTAAATTGCTATTTGAAGGTAGCAGTTTCGTAAACCAGGACAGTGTTTTTCCGGATGATAGTTTTATAAATACTGATAGAAATATAAGTCATTCAAGTCCTTCAGAAATTAATGAACATAGCCTTAAAGGAGCCAGTATTGATGCGGAATACGAAACTATAGTGATGGCCTTAAAAAAGGCCAATTACAATAAAAGCAAGGCTGCAAAAATTTTAAACATCGATCGTAAAACTTTGTACAATAAAATGAAAGAGTACAAGGAATTTAATGATGGATAAAATTGCCTTTTTTAGTCAGTCGTAACTACAATTTTAAAAGATGATCAATAAATCACTAAAAAATACGTTTCAATGTTTACACAAAAGGTAAACGATCTAAAAAGTTCAATAAAATATGAAACCCTCTGTTTTGATCATAGATGATGAAGTGGATATCTGCTATTTATTGAGTAGTATTTTGCGTACAAAAAATTTGCAGGTTAGTTATGTCAATTCTTTACGGGAAGCAACCGCTACACTTGTAAACCAGCATCCGGAAATAGTGTTCCTCGATAATCATTTGCCAGATGGGCTGGGTATTAATTACATTAAGCAGTTGAAACAGGATAATCCGGGCACAAAGGTAGTGATGATAACTGCCTTCGATAATGATACAGAAAGATCAAAAGCAATTAACAATGGAGCTGATACGTTTATTTCTAAACCCTTCTCAAGGGACCTCATTTATCGCACGGTAGATGCTCTTTTGTCGGCCTGATTACTATATTGTGTAGAAAAGTTTCCGCACTTTATTTTCTTGCCTTTACTCCTTTTTATAATTATGTGTTGGATAGCAGCTTTACAAGGGTTCTATCCTTTCTTTATTTTTGGCAACATTTTTTCTTACTGATAAATAAATCATTTTAACTTTTAAACTTTATTATCATGGGAAATTTATTGTACCTGGTAGCGGTAATTCTTATTATAGCCTGGGCTATTGGATTCCTGGGCTATCATGCCGGCGGTCTTATTCATATTCTGTTGGTAATCGCTATTATTGCGGTTATCCTGAATGTTATAAAAAGAGCTGCGTAACACATTATCCGAATAAACAGGCTTTTGCATATTGTGAGTATATAAAACCTTTACTGCTGTGTCCGCCAGTCCAACTTTGGTATTTCCATTTTATGTAAAAGCCTGTATTATTTTATTTTTAATTGTATTGCTGGGTGGCAATATAGTTATAGGTAAGGATATCATCGTACCATTTGCATTTTCACGCTAATAGCAGTATTGCTACTACCGTTTAATAAGTTTTTAGAGAAGTAAAAGGTTAACAGAGTAATTGCTATCCTCAATTCGCTGGTAATAAGTTTATTCTTATTTGCCAGCATTTTGTATTTTCTCACCAGCCAGATAGTAGATTTTGCAAAGGATATTCCAGCCATAAAAACATAGTTAATGAATCATGTTGTAGCGACACAACACTGACTAACTACTCATTTTAATATTGCCAGAAGAGCCCAGGTAACAAAGGTTAATTCCGCTACGGAAAATATGGAGTACTCGAGTTTTATTGGTGTAACTGTTTTGTCCCTTCTCAACTAATATCAGTTCTGGTTCTACTTCCGGTTTATATTTTTCTGCTGCTTTACTCCCGGGATATGATCTATACTTTTTTTATCAGTTTTTTTGGCAGCAACCATAAAGAAAAAGTAAAAGAAGTATTGCTGGAATCAAGATTTATTGTTCAGGGTTATATAATTGGCCTGCTGGTAGAAATGGCAATCGTGGCCATTATTAATTCATTGGGCATTGTTTTATTTGGAATAAAGTATGCAATATTTCTGGGGTTATTGGCAGCCCTGCTAAACCTGATACCCTACATTGGAATGCTGATAACATCTGTATTTTGTGCACTGGTTATATTAAGTAATTCTAACCAGATATCAGATGTAGTTGCTGTATTGGTTATCTTAACGGTAGTTCAGTTTTTTGATGATAATGTTATTATGCCCAAAGTAGTAAGTTCAAAAGTAAAAATCAATGCACTAATAACTATTTTGGGTGTGTTAGCTGGAGGCTTAATAGCTGGTGTTTCCGGAATGTTTCTATCTATACCTACCATTGCTATCTTAAAAATAATATTCGATCGGCAGAAGTGTTACAACGCTGGGGATTTTTATTGGGGGATGAAATTACCGGTAAAAAAACAATACTGCTGGCATTTAAAAAGAGAACGTAAAAGTTAACTGCTTTCCTTAACCTTTTTGGCTACTTAAATTTCAGTTGCAATTTTAAGTGTTATAACAAAACGGCTACCCTCTCGAGGCTTGCTTTTAACCTCAATATTTCCTTTATGGTTTAATATAATATTCTGTGTATTGGCTAAGCCAAGGCCATTGCCTTTTGGCTTGGTTGTGTAATACGCTTCAAACAATTTGCTCAATTCCTTTTCATCCATTCCGGCGCCATTGTCGCTGATTTCTACTACGCATTTACCGTTTTCTCTTTTGGTTACAACTTGCAGTACGGCATTCTCTTTTCCCGACATCGCCTCTATTGCATTGATGATGATATTTAAAAAGGCAATTTTTAATTTTTCTACATCAACTATTACATTGCATAAATCACTGCTATACTTTTTCTGCAATTCTATTTTGCCCAGTTCAATTCGATCATTCGCCATTTCAAGCGCTTCATCAAGGATTAAATTAACACCTGTTAGGGTAAAACTTAGTTCAGAAAAACGGGTGGCATTTAACAATTCTGTTATCAGCTGGTTGATTCGGTTACTTTTTCTGGACACCATATCAAATAAAAAATCCAATTCCTTGTTTTCTTTATTAGCTTCTTCTTTTATCTGAGAAATAGCGAGGTCAATATTGGTAAGCGGATTACGCACTTCATGGGCTATAATGCGGGCTATCCTGCCGGTGGATGCGAATTTTTCTTCTCTTCGAATTTCTATTAGTTCTTTATTGGCATTATCCAGTTCTTCAATTCGTTGGGTAAGCTGGTTTTGAAAGTTTACTACTCTTTCGTCAGCCTCATGCCTTGCTTTATTTTCTTTAATAAAAGTAACTACACCAAAAGCTGCAAAAATCAAAGCTAATATAATAGAGGTAACTACAATGGTGTTTAACGCTGTATACTCATTGTTAACTTTTTTTGTCCTTGTAATCAGTAAGTTTTTTTCATGATTCTGCATATCTAGTGCCAGCACCCTGATACTGTCCATTACTAATTTATCCATATTACTCTTGTCTAGCAAAAAGCTATCGTAGTTGCTATTATGGGCATTAAAATAGTTGATGTTGTTTTTTATTATAAGAAATTTCTGGTCAGTTAAAAGCTGCATTTTTTTCAGGTGTTGCTGCTGTATTTTATTTTCATTTAATTCTTTTTCAAGTATTGAAAATATGCTGTTGGTACTTACGATGCTTTCATGAAATGTTTTAATAAAATTGCTATCTTTTGTGATGATATATCCCCTGTATCCTGTTTCACTATCCTTTACCTGCGAGAGGAGACTTTCCACATCGCTGATCACCATGTGGGTATGATTTAAAATCTGTGTTTGCTTTATTAGCTCTCTGTTAGAAAACAGCGTAATTAGATAGCTGATAAGTAATAATATAAACGCAATAATGTAACCTGTAACAAGGCGGTAATCAGTAGTGAATAGAGGCTGTTTTTTCATACAAAATTATATCAGTATTTCCTTGTGGGAAATCGGGGAATGGTTTCCACAAGTGGAAGCTATTTTTATGCCATAGTATTTTAAATTGCTCAAGGTAGAGGTGGTATAATAATTGCCAACTGTTTAAAGGTAATAAAGCATTTATTAACTTAAAAAAACAATTTAGTATGAAACCAAATATTGGAATTTCAGAAAAAAATCTGCAGGCTGTTGCGGCCCTGCTATCAGGCGTTTTGTCCGATGCGATGGTACTCTATAGTAAAACCCGAAAATTTCATTGGAATGTAAAAGGCGAAAGTTTTATGGAGCTTCATAAATTATTTGAAGGACAGTATGACCAACTGGAAGAAGCCATTGATGAAATTGCAGAACGCATCAATAAATTGGGTGCTCCCGTAATTGGAACTTTAGGAGAATTTTTAAAGCATACTTCATTAAAGGAAGCTCCGGGAAAATATCCTGATAGAAATGCTATGCTGAAAGAATTATTGACCGATCACGAAACCGTTATAAAAGGCTTACGTAAAAATATTGATGAATGTACAGACAAGTTTAAAGATGCAGGTACCGCAGATTTTTTAACCAGCTTGATGGAGCGGCATGAAACCATTGCATGGACTTTGCGCAGGTATTTCATTTAAAGGATAAAATTACAGCTGTTAAATTGTTTAGTTTTATACATCTGTAGTAATAAAGGCCGTCTCTACAATTGGACGGCCTTTTTAATTAAAATACAGCTAAATTTTTCTCAATAATTTAATGCCTGCCAATTGTTATTTCCCTTCTTTTTATAAGCATCACCAGTATTTGAGCTTACGATAATTTTGCTTTTGGCACCATCCCAATATTCAATCCGGGATGGAGCAACTTTTAACAATATAACAGCATCATTTGTTTCGCTCTCGGGGAACCAGGCTTTAAATGCAGGATTCCATAAATCCTTAATTTGATCTATATCGTTAACAAGACTTGCACTGCCGTATATTGAAATATACTTTTTTAAAGTGGGCGCAGCATAATTGATGATCACTTCATTATTGAATGATATTTCTGCTCTTTTATCAGAAAATTCATCAGTGAAAAACCAGATATTTCCTTCAGTATCTATATCAGCAGTGCTCATGGGCCTCGACATTAATTCTTTGGCTGCATTTACGGTTACCAGCATTGCGATGCCAATATTATTTACAAGACTTTTGAGCTCGTCTACAATTTTAATATTTTGTTGCATTTTACAATAGTTTGTAAAATTAAAGGTGTTAAAATAGTGCCATACTTACTGTATTCCAATTTAAGTAGGGAAAAGAGAATTTATATCAATTTAATGGCTATTGTAGGGCTGGAATTGTAGAAAAATTTACTCAGAACAAGGCACCGATAAAAATGGTTTATTTTTTATAATATCAACATAAATCAATAGGGTATTGGCTTGTAAAAAGTTATTCTCTTTTTTTTATTTTGGTATGATATTGGAACTAATCACTGTATTAATTATTTAATCATCATTTAAAAATTATTTTATGAGTACAGGAAAAGTTATTTCAGGTTTAGTTGCCGGCCTGGCAGCAGGTGTAGTTTTAGGGATATTGATGGCGCCGGATAAGGGATCCGAAACAAGAAAAAAAATTGCAAAAAAAGGAGCCGATTTAAAAGATGATATGAAATCCAGACTTAGTTCTTTGGTTGATGAAGTGGTAGATCAATATGAGAGTGTAAAAGGAAAAGTGGTAGATGAATATGAAAATATGAAGAGCAAAACAGAAGACCTTGTAGAAGAAGGAAAAGATAAGTATGCTGCTTATAAGAGTGATGGTAGCCAGGCCAAATTTTAACATAAATTGAACAATTCTTTTATTCCTAAACTTTTTTATGGAAAATCAGGCAAATGCTTTTGAAGGTTTGTTTAACAAAACAACAGAGTACCTGGAAACAAGGGTAGACTTAATGCGTTTGAAAGCAGTAGGAAAAACATCCGAATTAATTTCTTCACTTGTTTCCAGAATTGTCATTGTATGCATTGCGTGCATGGTACTTATTTTAATTAGTATTGGTTTTGCCATATGGTTGGGTACCGTATTAAATAAAATGTATCTCGGATTTTTTGGGGTAGGCATTTTTTATATGTTGGTAATATTGGTTTTATTTTTAGCCAGAAACCAACTGATGAAGACACCAATAAAAGATTCAATGATTAAAAATTTACTCAAATAGATTTTATGGAGATCAACAATTCAATCGACCTTGAAAATGCAATTGTATTATTAACCTTAAAAAATAAGGCGCAAACTTCTGCCCTTAAAAATCAGTTTGCTGAAACTGTCGATAGCCTGAAGCCTGCCAGGCTTTTGAAAGCTGCTGTAAGTAATATAGCAGCTAATCCTGGTGTAGCTAAAGTTGCCATCGGAACTATCGTGGCTGTTGAGGCTGGTGGTTTATCCAAGAAATTAATAGTTGGAAAATCAAGTAATGTTTTCCGCCGTATCATTGGCACTGTGGTTGAATTGGCCGTGGCGAGAAGTGTGTTGGGTAACTCTGCTTTTATTGCAGGAAAGGGGATTCAATTATTGCGAAAAATAGCCAGGTGATAATCACAGAATAAATTTTTTATTATGTCTAAAATTAAATCGATAAACAGCAGCGCAATAATTGCGAGTAAGGAAGTATTAGGAACAACAATATTTAAACTTGCTATTTTAAAAGGTAGGATGGCGATGAGAAATATGAAAGATTTTTTGCTTTCTAAAGAATGGCATCCATTAAGAAATTTTAGTGGCGAGGAGTTTAACAGCCTGAAGAATGGTAAAACATTATCCGATAAATTTAAACTAGCGAAAACGAGTCAAAATTTTGATTTCAATGATTATACTAAATTAGTTTCTGCTGAAAATTTCCTTGATAATGGGTTAAATAAAGGTATTGACTTTTCAGGTGATGCTTCAGGTATGTCAGCCGCTCAAAATGTTTATAAAGTTATTTTTATGCAGCAAATTGAATGGATGGACGAAACTGTTCAAAAAACATAATTTTAGTACCTTTTTTTAATATTTTGGAATATCATTCATGTGTTTCGGTAATAAAATTTAAAAAAGATTTAAACGATTTGCTCAATAATTACCATAGTTAAAATACTGCTGAAACTTTAATATTTTAAAAAATAAAGACACAATAAATTGAAACTTTATATTAAATACATGGTGAGCCTTCGTTGCAAATTGTTGGTGAAAGAAGAGCTTAAAAAGTTAGGCCTGCATTGTTTATCAGTTGATTTGGGTATGGCTGAAATTCAGGAGCAGATTTCTAAATGGCAACACGAACAATTAAGAATAAACCTGCTTGACTCCGGACTTGAATTGTTGGAAGATAAAAAAAGTATCCTTACAGAAAGAATAAAAAATGTAATTGTTGAAATGATTCATTATTCAGATATGATGCCCGTAAATAATTATTCTGACTACATCAGCGAAAAATTACATCATGATTATACCTACCTTTCTAATATATTTTCCGAAGTAAAAGGAACTACAATACAACAATATATTATCAGTCATAAAATTGAAAAAGTAAAAGAGTTACTATTTTATGATGAATTAAATCTTACTGAAATTTCTTATCAATTACATTATAGCAGCGTAGCACATTTATCTAACCAGTTTAAAAAAGTAACAGGTTTATCTCCGTCTTATTTTAAGCAACTTAAGAAAAGCCGAATAGTCAATCTTGAAAATGTATAGTATTAAATAGGATAGGCTGTAGTTAGTTCTATCACATCCTGATCTTTAACGATTACAATTATTTTGTTCATTCTTTTTAACTGTTAAATACAAGTAGCAATCTAATGGGAAATATTTTCAATGCTTTCAAATCAAAAGAGATTCCTGTGGATATTGGCGGAGTTGAATTTGTACCTGGTAAATCAAATAAAGAAATTATAGTTGAAATAATTGAATACATACCGCATGTAGTGGTCAGTAAAACCATTATCAAAAAAAATACGGATAATATCACGGTGAGTTCTTTTTCGGAAGGGGATGAACTAATTGAAAGAAATGCTCCATTTGATACTTACATCCAAATAATAGATGGTATTGCTGAGCTTAGTATCAATAACAGAGATTATATACTCCATATGGGTGATGGAATTATTATTCCGGCTTATTCAAAACATCATTTTAATGCCAATGTGCAGTTTAAAATGTTATCCACTGTTGTACGAAGTGATTGCGAATGAGTTTTTAAAAGCACCGTTTAAGTAAAACTTAAAATGCAATTTGAATTGAAATAATAATTTACACTTATTTCATTTTTGAATAGATTTTTTTTATGTTTTAATTGCCAATGTAAATGGCAGTGGCAGGTTTTTAGGCACGGTGATTTGTGTAACTTAATACTAAAGATCTGTTACAAAATATTGATCTGGTTTCTAAACTTTGTAAAGTGGATGTTGCATTATTTTTTTTAAAAGATGTAATAGTCCTGTTTACCGTTGTAGAATAATTCCTGCGGAATATCAAAAAAGTACCGCAAGTTAAAAATTTATTCTAACCGATTTTAAAGTGGCAGTAATTGATTTATTTTGATTGATCCGGAACTATTTAGATGGAACTAAATAGTTCAATTAACTTGACGGTTACCCCTGCTAAATACCTGTTAATACTACTGCTGCTTAGATTGATGTAGACTCAGGGTATAGTAAAATTTAAATAGAGCTCTTGTTTTAACTTCGGATTCTTTTTAACAACCTGAAATTGTATGGATTTAGTATAGGGTGTTTTTTTGTTTTTCTATCATTAATAAATACAAAAAAAATATGCACCCGTATGTGTGAATTATGTAAAAAGTTTATCGATTTGTGTAATGCTTTCGCTAATTGGGTTTAATAAATTTATATAATAGTATTTTACTTATAATTTAAATTTTAAAAAATGAATACAACAACTTTAAAAGGCAACTGGGACGAGCAGAAAGGAAAGCTGAAGCAAAAATTCGCAACTTTAACTGATGATGATCTGATGTTTGCAGATGGTAAAAAGGAAGAGATGCTGGGCAGGCTTCAGATAAAACTTGGCAAATCAAAAGACGAATTACACAAGATGATTTCTGAATTGTAGGTTTGTCTGCGGAGCATCGTTTTTCAACTTTTGATGAACGATGCTCTTTGTTATAATAGTATATTCTTTATAATTGGCGGCCGAAAATCGTTTCTAGTTAAGGTCCAATCTAATTGCATAAATGCAGTGAATAGTGGAAATTTATAGTTCTGTAAAATGATTGGCAGGTTTGGAAGTAATCAGGCTTGAAAGCAATACTTACATTTTTTATTTTTATCTAAATACAAAATAGAATGAGCACAAAAAAGCAACCAGTAAAATCACTTGCTGATGATATAAATTTAGATGATCGGGCACAATTATCAAATGGAAATGAAATATCTACGTCTTATAAGGGGTATCCGCCCGAAGATGATATCTATAACAGGGATAAGCAAGAGCAGGATATAAATCCTGAAAATATAAACCTGAAAAAAGTACCCAATGAGCTAAGTGAGAAACCTAACGAAGGAGATTTTTCTGATGATTACGTTGGCGACGATTTGGATGTGCCAGGAGCCGAACTAGATGATGCTGATGAAAAAATTGGTTCGGAAGACGAAGAAAATAATTACTACAGCATTGGGGGAGATAACCACAATGATTTAGACGAAGATAATATTGATTAACCGATTTACCTGGATGATGGCCTTAATAATATAGATCGGCCATTTTAAAAAATTGTAGATAATTCTATCAACAATAACGCAGCGTACCAAAGTGAAGTAATGAGTTTTAAGAAATGGATTTCATCTTATCAAAAATGAATTTTTAAAGATATGTTTAAAGCTGTTTTTTCTTTACCCATATGTTTTACGCCGGAAACAAAATTCCCGGTGTAAAAGTTAACACGTAATATTGGTTGCAAAGTACATTTGTTTAAAAGTATTTAGTTTTTTCAATAATAATCAAACTTCAATTTTATGTTAGGAGAATTGAACAGCAGCCAGGTGGAGAATATTTTATATAGTGAGTTCAAAGGGCATATTGGTTATGCCGAAAAAAGCGACGTAAGTTTATTACCCGTGAGCTATGTTTACGATGGTGTATATATCCATGCGCTGGTAAATAGTTTTAAGAAGATAGATATAATGCGCAATAGCTCGTCTGTATATATTAAAGTGGACATAAAAGAAAGCAAGCGTAATTGGTGGAGTGTGACTGGCTGGGGAGAACTGGAAGAAATTAAAAATGTTGAACAACAAAGTAGCATCTTTCAAAAAGTTTTTCGTAGAATTATACCTGAAATTAAAAATGAAACTGCTACGAAACTTGATATGACAAGTAAAACTGAAAATATTATTCTTCCTTCTAAAACTATGCTGTTAAAAATAAAGCTGACAAAGAAAAGCGGCCGGTTTCAAATGCCCTAACAGCTGAGGTTTAGAGAAAGTAGCCGATAGTTGTGCTGCTGACGCTGCTTGGAGTCTGCTGCTGGCTTTGCTCTTCTATTTACGCATGTTTAACTAACATTTGTAAAGTTCACAAAAATATACAGCAATAAATTATGGTTACAAGACCGGAAGAAAAGGATAGAAATTTATTAGCAAATACGAGCATTTTTTAAACATCATACATACTCAATCTTACTCACCAGTTACACTATACAAGATATGTAATTCTTGAAATAGCGATTCAGTCAATTCACTTCACTTCCAGCTTAGGCTTAAAAAATTTTATAACTGAAAAGTTTACCAAACTGATATATTTGTTTGAGAGAATTGAGTCAGTCAGTGTAACTTTAAAATTGGAAAAATCCGACACAAGAGAGAATAAAATCTGTAATATACGCCTTGTAGTATCGGTTAATGATTTGTTTGTTTCCAGGCTATCTTAAACATTCGAAGCTGCTACAAATAGAGCGATGTACGCATTGCCGGAACAGATTAAAAGAATGAAAGACAAGCTGATTCCTTCCAGATAAAAGTGCTTAATTTATAAATATATATCAACCTTTAATACGATGAAAAATATGTTGCAATTTGTAGCCATTTCCGGAAGCCTGCGAAAGGGATCTTACAATACAATGGCTTTACAGGCAGCGCAAAAACTTGTACCGCCATCAGTTGCTATTGAACAGTTATCTATTGCGGAATTGCCTTTATATAATTTCGATTTGCACGCTCCACACCAGCCTGCTCTTGCGGACGAACTAAGCTTTGCGATTAAAAGCGCCGATGCGCTTATTTTTGTTACGCCGGAATATAATTATTCAATTCCCGGGGTGCTTAAAAATGCCATTGACTTTCTTTCCAAACATCGCACAAAACCTTTTTCGGATAAACCGGTTGGTATAATTAGTGCAAGCCCGGGCTTATTGGGCGGTGTACGGGCGCAATATCACTTACGGCAAATTTTGGTTGCCGTTAATGCGGTAGTTTTAAATCAGCCTGAAATTATGATTGCACAGGCCGATACTAAATTTGACGGAGAGGGTAACCTGCTCGATAAAAATACCAAAGATTTCATCAGTAAATTTATTGTAGCGCTGGAAACGCTCACCAATAGAATGAAAACAAAGGAATTGTAAAGACTTTAAAAATACCAATAATGAATACAAATCAAATTGTTTTAGCCTCAAGACCAAAAGGCACGCCTGCACAGGATAATTTTCGAGTTGAAAGTATTACGCTGCCGGCATTAAAAGAAGATGAACTGCTATTGAAAGGTTTGTATTATTCTGTTGATCCCTATATGCGGGGGAGAATGAATGATGCCAAATCGTATGTGGCTCCATTTAAGGTGGGCCAACCAATTGAAGGCGGTGTAGTTGCTAAAGTTGTTGACAGTAAATCGGCACATTTTAAAACAGGTGACATTGTTATGGGTGCATTGCCCTGGCAGCAACAAATGGTTACAACTGCACCAGGAGTAAAAAAAATTGATGCAACTATTGCACCTGCCAGTTATTACCTGGGTATTTTGGGTATGCCGGGGTTAACAGCCTATTTTGGATTAATGGATATTACCAAACCCAAAGCTGGCGAAACGGTAGTGGTATCAGGTGCCGCCGGCGCAGTGGGTGTGGTGGTTGGGCAGATTGCAAAAATTCAGGGATGCCGTGTTATTGGTATTGCAGGCACAGATGATAAAATCAACTTATTAAAAGAAACCTTTGGTTTTGATGAAGGCATCAACTACAAAACTACGCCCGATATAAAACAGGCTATTGCACAGCTTTGCCCCAATGGCGTAGATGTTTATTTTGACAATGTAGGCGGAGCGATATCCGATGCGGTTATCAGCAACATAAATTTTCATGCACGCATTGCTTTGTGCGGCCAGATATCTTTGTACAATAGCACCGAAGTGCCGATGGGCCCAAGGTTGCAGCCCATGTTGCTTACCAGGAGTGTATTGATGCAGGGATTTATTATTAGCAATTATCAAAGTCGTTTTCCCGAAGGCATTCAGCAATTGGCGCAATGGATAACTGCCGGCAAATTAAAATTTACGGAAACAATCCTGCATGGTTTCGAGCAATTACCAACCGCATTGATTGGTCTTTTTAAAGGTGACAATACAGGCAAGATGGTGGTGGAAGCCTAAGGAATATTTTAATAAATTGGATTTACTTACTAAGTGATTGCTATTTGTTGATGAAACTTGTACTAGCATTTCATACTTTACGGAAATAGAAATTACCGCTAAAAATTTGCATACAAAAGCCTTGACTGTTGAATCTTTCAAGGCTTTTATTTTTACTAAAATTTCTCATCAATACTGCAATCAATATCTTCCTTTTGGCAATATAATTGCTTTAAGAATCACTTATATTTACAGGTATAACCAAGTTACAAAAACATATGCCTTTGCAACAACCTTCTACTTTTTACGATAAATTAAATCGCAGCTTATTAAGCATCGTGTTGATATTCCTGATCCTGTTTTTGGGCCAGCACATTTTAATTCCCGTTGCATTTGCAACCTTGTTTGCACTGCTCTTGGTTACACCCTGTAATTTTTTTGAACGGATGGGTGTTAGCAGAGGGCTGTCTGCTTTTTTTTCCACGCTGCTATTTATAATGGCAGGTTCTGCAGTATTAGTTTTTATTTCATCGCAGGTAGTTGCTTTTAAAAATGACCTTCCTAA
>JBBQEA010000069.1:0-21149 GCA_038320245.1 Chitinophagales bacterium
ACATTGAATTAACTTATTCTATACTATTCAGACAGTAAATTCGTTGTAATTTCAAAATAAGCTATGATGAATATCAAGAGAATTACTGTTTTTATTATCCTGTTCGCTTTTGGGCTGTTGCCGGCTATTGTGATGGCACAAAAGCCTGGTAAACCTGCTAAGCCGGTTACCGGGCCTGTAGTAAAAAATAAGCTGCCGGTAGTTAAAACCTTTCTGGGTAAATTTACTGGAATAAAAAATGATTGCTCAGCAGAACAGGCAAAGCAAATGACGACGCTGCCACTTAAAATTATTGATGATAAAGATGTTGAGTATAAACTTTCCTCTTACCAGTTTTCCTATAAAAGAATTGGTGTAACCGAAGATGAGGAAACTGGTAAAGTAACGCCCCAAACTGATATTGCTGCTGATAGATTTACTGTGACGCCTTTACCGGAAATATGGCAAAGTAACATAAAAGAATCCCTGCACAAAGGGGAGGAGTTATTCTTTTTTGATGTAATTGTTTTTGATAAACAGGGTAAATTATTTTTTGCACCGGAACTAAAGATTATCATTCAATAGTTTTTCCAATAAACGCTTTTATTTTATCGACTCAGTGTTGTAACCTGTCCGGAAAATAAATTTTGCTTAAAATAAATAGCCGTACTTTTTCATACCTAAAATTCAGCGTATGAAAAAGATCCTTTTTACATTTATCATCTTAGGCGCTTTATTAACCTCTTTTGCCCAGCCTGCAAATGACAATCCCTGTAAAGCGTTCAATATTACTGTTGATACAATTGGTTATAATCTCACCCTCACAGCATCTGTATTGTACAGTTAAACTTTTTCCAATCCATTTTTAAAAACGTTTCCTTCTCCGTCGATAGTTCCTTGAATATCTATAGAAATTCAGGATGGACGCATTTTAGTTCAGACCGGGCATTAAACGGCTCAGATATATTTAATATTTATTTTCGAAATTTAAAATGAATGTCGATCACCATTTTTTATCAATATCAAGTAATGATATTAATACATTAACCAAACCGTTTATTTACTGTAAACAACCAACTGCTAATCCGACAGTACCTTAAACATATCAAAATATAATTCCAAAAACAAAGCTGATACTTTAGTATTTAAAATCTATCAGCCATGAAAGTGATTTGCATCTTTTTTATTTGTTGTTTTACATTTTTCATTACTTATTCCCAGAACGTTGGTATCGGCACCAATAACCCATTGGCAAAGCTGGATATTAATGGCGATGTCATTTTGAGAAATGCTGCTGTTACATTGGTAAACGGAAACAATAATGATATCAACACAACTGCATCCCGTTTTTCATTTTATACCATAACAGGTCCTACAGCGGCTTTTAATATCAGTGGCTTTACAGGTGGTGTTGATGGACGTGCCATCACTATCTACAACAACACTACCAATCAAATGACATTAAAGAATCAGCAGCTTTCTGTTGCTGCCAATCAATTGAATATTGGCACAGGCAGTGATTTTATTTTAAATGGAAACAGTTCGGTCACATTCCGCTATATAAGCAGCGATAACAAATGGCATGTGCTGGGCAGCTTCAACAATGCGGCGGTATCGGCGGGTGTTGGCTGGGCTGTAAATGGCAACGATTTAAAAAACACCAACATTGGTAATGTTGTTATTGGCAGCAGCAACCAGAGTGTGTATAAATTAAATATCACCGGTACCGATCTTGGGCAAACATTCTATGGCGCAGATGATGTACTCTATGGTTCGTTAAGTAGTGATAGCGGTCATTTTAATATTGCATCTAACTATGGGAGTACCTTTGGATCAAGGCCTGCAAAAAATATTCTGTTAAACCCTCCCGCTTCTGCTGGTTTCTTTTATCCTGGCAATGTAGGTATCAATACAAGAGACCCATCGCATGCAAAATTGGAAATCAATGGACGTGTAGGCGCTACTGTAGCCATGTTTGGCGCAGATGCCAGTGGTGTAAGTATTTCAGCTAATAACCCGGAGATTGGTTTTAATTATTTTTATAATGGTGGCACAAAAACAATTAAAGCTGGCTTTGGTGCAAATTTTGGGATGAGCCCCGGCTCTGGTGATGTGTATATCGGGAACTTTAACGGGATACGGTCCAATAGCGATTTTGGAGTCATCAGCGGGTACCAGTATTGTTTAACGATCAAGCAAAATGGCAATGTAGGTATCGGCACTACCGATCCTAGTTACAAGCTATCAGTAAACGGGAATATCCGCAGCAAAGAAGTTGTAGTTGAAAGTGGTTGGGCCGATTTTGTTTTTGATGATACTTATCAACTGCTTCCGCTTATAGAAACAGAAAATTTTATAAAAGCCAACAAACATTTGCCTGGCATTCCCGCTGCCCGGGAAATACAAAAAGATGGGTTAAATATTGGGGAAGTTCAAATGAAAATGATGCAGAAGATTGAAGAACTGACGTTGTATATTATTGCGCTAAAAAAAGAAATTGATTTATTGAAAAAATAATTGAAATCTCGGAAATGAACAAACACTCATCAGCTTTTTTTATACTTGTATTTTTTACTAACACACTGCTGGCGCAAAAATTCAGCAGCGAGCGTAAGGTAGTGCAACGAACAGCTGAATTAAATATCAGCAGTTTGCCAAAACCAGACCCAAGGTATAACAGGGTGGAAAAAAACATAGAAGAAGAAGAAAGGGAGAACAGATTTGTACAGCAAAACAGCAAAGAATATCCGGGAAAAATTAAAAAAGTACAAAAGCCCGGCTATCCTGTAAAAACAATACAAACGCTTCAACAGGGTTTTCAAAACAGGCCAGAAACGCCGCTGATAAATGAAGTGCCCTGCCTTAGTTTTCCGGGATTAAAACAAGGCAGCTTTATACCTCCTGATGTAAGTGCTGCTGCAGGTTTCGATCATATTATGATGGCATTAAACGACAGTATGGCAATACTGGATAAGTATGGTAAGGTACTTCGAAGCCAACGACAAAATGATGGCACTGGTTTTTGGTCTGCCGTTGATACCACCGCTTTATTCGATCCGAAAATTATTTATGAACCCTACCACAACCGGTGGTTTTATGTAATTGCCACCGATGCAAGAACTGCCCAATCTGCCTTTATCATTGCGGTTTCTCAGTCCTATGATCCCATGCAGGGATGGAATTATTACCGGATAGATGCCGACCCGGACAACGACCAGTGGTTCGACTATCCAAGCATTGGATTTAATAAAAACTGGTTTGTTGTAAATGGAAATATGGGTGATGTTACTGGCGCTGGCGTAACCGAGTGCCGAACTTTTATTTTTAATATTGACCAGTTGATGGCAGGGGGATTTGTGGATTATACCATTTCAAACTATTCAAATGTACTTGACCCGCAGTTTACTTTTTGTCCGGCATTAACCTACGACCCCAATCAAAATGATTTGTGGCTGGTAACGAATGATGATGTTAACGACAATGATCTTCGGTTTTTTAAAATTACTGGTGGCCCTTCAACCCCTTCAATTTCAGAAGAGAGTTATGTAACTATTGGACCGGCATGGGGCCAGGGTGGTAATAATATTGCCCCGCAGGCGGGAACTGCTGCCACTATTAATTGTGCTGATCATGATGTAATGTCTGTGATTTGGCGCAATGGCCGGCTGTATACCGCACAAACTGTTTTTTTACCCGATGGCAGTTCACCTACTACCTGTACCATCCAGGTAGTTTCCTGTAACCCTTATGATCAAACAGTTTATGAAGGCTTTCGCTTCGAAAGTAGTACCAGTATGATGTATGCGTATCCATGTTTGGCAGTAAATGCAGACAACGATTTAATTATTAGTTGTTCCAAATTTACCAACACTACTTTCCCAGCGGCAACAGTACTGGTTAGAAGAAATGGCAGTAATTCATTTATAGAAACTTCTTTTAAAGCAGGGGAGGACTGGTATATCAACAATGATAGCCAGGGGCGAAACCGCTGGGGCGATTATACTTCGGCTATGGTTGACCCTTCCGATGATAACAGTGTGTGGGTGGCCTCTGAATATTCTACGCCAAAAGCAGGTGCCGGAAGGTATGCCACCTGGTGGGCAAAAATCTGTGCAGGAAGTTGTGCTGCAATTACGTTAGTAAACAGCAATCAATCTTCAGGTACGTATAAAAAATTTGAAGCTGGGTTTTCTATCATTGCCAACAGTGAAATCCAGCCGGGAGCTTTTATTAAATTAGATGCAGGCAGCAGTATTATTTTAAAACCTGGCTTTAAAGCATTGGAAGGATGCAAACTAAAAACTTTCCTGGAAGGATGTGAGGGTGCACAGTAATGAATGGAATTAGTTATTTATAATCAATAAATTCTAATTAAGATGAAACCAATATTTGCTTATTTTATGTTTTACTTCCTGGTTCATGTTTCTTATTCCCAAAATGTAGGAATTGGCACAAACACACCCAATGCTTCTGCGCAATTGGAAATTAGCAGTACCACAAAAGGCTTGCTCATTCCAAGAATGACCAATACACAAATGAATGCGATTGTATCACCTGCTCCCGGGTTAATGGTATTTAACTTAACTGACAGCCTGATGTATGTAAGAAAAAAAAGTGGCTGGACAAAACTGGTTCCGTCGGCTTCGGGAGGCAGCGGCTGGACTGCCAATGGCAATAATATTTACAACAGCAATACTGGTAATATTGGCATAGGCACCAGTTTACCTGCTCATGCAAGAATGGAAATAAAAGGAACAGTTGGTGCAGCAGTAGCCATGTTTGGTGCAGATAAATATGGTGTAACTATTGAAGCCGATAACCCCGAAATAGGGTTTAATTATTTTTATAACAATGCCACAAAAACCATTAAAGCAGGCTACGCTTCTGTTATTGGTATGGATCCGGGAACAGGCGAACTATATATGGGTAATTTTAACGGCAACCAATCTGCTGCTGACTTTGGTGATATAACTGGCTACAGACGAAATGTTACGGTATTTCAAAATGGCGAAATCAGGTTAGCGGGTTCGGGGTATTTCAACCATTTCTTTTTTGGCAGTAAAGAAGATACCTACATACGTGGCGGCAAAGATTTCAGTAATGTTTATATTAATGATGTTAACAGTGGCGGCAGAGTTGGCATCGGCACCACAGCATTGGAACCGCAAACCATACTTACCATTAAGGGCGCACAATATTTTGGTGGCATCGATGTAACCGCAAATGGCGGCCCCATCGGGGCTATCTATGCACATGGGCTCAATGGCACGCCTGCACTGTATTTGGACGGCCCCCTGAAAGTAAATACGCTTAGCAGCAACAGGACTGCTTATCGTTTATTCCCACAGTCTAACGACCCCAATGCAGACGGTTTTTCATTCGGAGTTACTCCCTGTCTAAATGATGCAGAGTTTGAAATCATAATCAATAACAGTCTGACAAATAATGACCCTAACGTTCTCATTATTTATAACATTATTGAAGATTATGAATGTGAGTTGACTTTTAGGAGTTTCCTAAGGTATACAGCTGGTAAGTGGCGGATCATTTTACCTATGAATAAATATGCAGGTGATCTTTTTAGTTTCCCGGGGTCAATAAATATTTTAATTATTAAAACCAATTAAATAAAATCTATGCAATGAATAATTTATTAAATATTTTAACAGCCGTTTTATTTAGTACAAATATAAGCTCTGCACAAAACAGCACAACATCATTGCCAGCATCCATAACTTTTGAAAGAATAGTAGTACAACAACAAAATGGACAAGATGGCAAAGCCACTAACACCTATCATTTCACTATCAGTGGCGATTATGCAATGGCGAAAAGAGAAGAAGAAGGTGATGATGATAAAGCAACAATACTTTATACCAAAGATGGAAAGATGTGCATGATAAATGAAAAAGAAAAAATAATCACCATTATGAACATGCCAAGGATGATAGGTGATGCAGGCGCTGCCATTAAAAAAGGAATGGATAAAAAACCAATGCCCAAAGATGATGAGGACAAAATGACGGTAACAAAAACAGGCAAAACAAAAATGATTTGTGGCTATACCGCCTATGAATATGAAATAACAAATGAGGGCGGAAAATCAGGCTGGTGGTATGCACTGGTTGATTTTAATCCGGTTAAAATTTATACCATGGGCGCAGGCAGTACGGGCATTGCTGAAAAGATGAAAGGCAAAGAAGTACAATTAAAAAATAACCCGATGGCAATACCTGTGCTAAATAAAAACTATCTGTGGGCAGAAATTGACGTTGCAGGCAAGAAGGGAATGGAAACAAAAAGCATCAGTAAAGAAGTATTTACTTTTTCAACCGCAGGATATACCATAAAAGAAATGAAAGGTTTTAAAACTTCAGGAGATTAAATAAGGATAAATTCTTCGAAAATTTTCTTAATTCATTTTATCTCAAAAAAAAATTAACTTAATAGTTTATTGCTGTTTTCCAGGATGACGCATTGGATAAATTGCAGTAATAAAAAATACATGATAAAAATTATTTGTAAAATATTGCTTTGTTTTTTTTTAGGGTTGATGACGCTGCCCGTTTTAATAAGTGCACAGCAAACGGAATTTGGTACAGTAACCAGCCATTTACCCTCGCTGTATTTTAAACTGAAGTCAGATACAGACCGGATGCATTTCCTTATGAAGGCTATTGAAGATTCCTTAAATGAAGGGCAGTTGAACCATGTAATGCAGTGGGCACATTTTGGTTTGGCAATGGCAAAAAAAAATAATACTGATACCATGAAAGGTATTTTTCTTTTTGATATTGGAAAAGCATTTGCATATAAATACAATAAATTTGACAGCGCCATTTTTTATTACAAAACAGCCATTTACTATTTCCCAGACAGGCACAACAAGTATAATTTACTTTCAACAAGAGAAATCATGGATCGTTACAGCGATCTTGGCAATAAAGATTCTTCATTTGTATGGTTAAATATGCTTAGCAATGTTATTGATACGATGCCTGATACTTCTCCAATTAAAAGCAGGTATTTTCAAAATATAGCGTTGGTTTACCAGGGTTTTGGATTGAATAAAACAGCCATTCGATATTACCAAATTGCAATTAATGGAACAAGACAAAATAAAAACTTTCGTGGACTGGGCATGGCATTGGCTAACCTCGGTGAATTATATAACCAAACAGGCAATACCGAAAAAGCCATAAAATATTCCAAAGAGGGAATGACGTATCTGGCGGATGTAAATATGCCCTATATGCAAACGGCAGGTAATATTTCGGAATACTATATTGCACAGTCAAACTATGATTCTGCCACCCGATACTTAAACATATCACAAGCTGTAGCAAAAAAGATAAATGATTTTGAAACACAGCTCGTGAATCAAAACAGGTTAGCACTTATTTTTATTGCAAAAAAAGAATTTACAGAAGCAAAAAAATTACTGGATAAAAGCCTGCTTGCATTATCCGGAACAGAAAATTACTGGAACAAGTGTATAACACTTTTGGATTATGCTGTACTGGACACCGCAACAGGTAATTTTGCAAATGCTAAACTTCATCTTATAGAAGCAGTTGAAATTGCTTTAAAAAATAATTTTAAAGCTTTTACTGTACCTGCTTTTAAATCCCTTTCAACAGTTTATGAAAAATTGAGGGATTATAAATCAGCGCTAGATTATCACAAACAATATGTGGATATGAAAGATTCGCTGGCAGATGAAAAAACTACATCAGAACTAGCCGATTTGGATGTGAGTTATAAAACACAACAAAAGGAAAATGAAATTGAACTATTAAAAAAAGATAATGACATCAAAAGACTGGAGATTAGTAACAATAACAAAGCAAAAGCCTTTTTTATTACTGCACTTATTTCTGCAGTTTTCATCTTTAGCATTTTATATTATCAACGCTCCCGGCGAAATGAGATAGAAACAAAAAAGATAAAAGCAGAACTTGAAAACGAAGTACTTAGGGCACAGATGAATCCTCATTTTATTTTCAACAGTCTTAACAGCATTGAAAATTTTATAATGAAGAACGAAAAGAGATTGGCAAGTGATTACCTGAATAAATTTGCAAGATTGATAAGAATGATACTGGACAGCAGCCTTAATGGAGTGGTACCAATTGCAAAAGATATGGAAGCGCTTCAATTATATATTGATCTTGAACAACTGAGATTTAATAATAAATTTTCCTACAGCACTATTATAGATCCCATACTACTGAATGGTGATTACAAGATCCCTTCATTACTTATACAGCCCTATGTTGAGAATGCCATTGTGCATGGTCTTTCACACAGTGATGATCTAAATTTATTTTTAAGTGTTACTGCACAATTGAAAAACAACAATATTATCTACACAATTACTGATAATGGGATTGGCAGACTGCAAGCCGCAATTTATAAAGAGCAAAACAAACCTTTTTATAAAAGTGTTGGGCTTCATATAACAGAAGAGCGAATAAAAAATTTTAACAGGCACCCGGGCAAAGATGAATCAGTGTTGATTACAGACCTTTATAACAGTGATGGTACGTCTGCAGGAACAAAAATAGAAATAACACTTAAAGCTGTTTAGCATGGAAAAAATAAATGCAATACTGATAGATGATGAACTGAGTAGCTTACAAAATCTGCAGCAAAAACTTATTGAGTTTTGTCCTGATGTATTTATTATTGCTGTTACTCAAAAGCCTGAAGATGCCATTACGCTGATACAGCAACACAAACCTGATGTAATTTTTTTAGACATTGAAATGCCAAGGATGAATGGTTTCAGGATGCTGGATAATTTAATCAATTTTGATTTTGAAATTATTTTTACAACTGCATATAACCACTATGCGATTGATGCCATTCGTATCAGTGCCTTTGATTATTTAATGAAACCCATTGCCATTGCTGATTTACAACAGGCGGTACAACGTCTGTTATCATCAAAACAAAAACAGACCAAAGAGAAAATAGAAATACTCAAATCATCATTGCAGGATAAAAAAAGCCAGGAAGATAAAATTGCAATCCCAACAGCAGATGGCATTGAATTTATACCAATCAAAAATATTCTTCACATTGAAAGTAGTTCCAATTACAGCAAAATATATTTTTCTGATGGGAAAAATTTACTGGTTACAAAACTGCTGAAAGATTTTGAAGACATGCTTCTGCCTTATCATTTTTACCGCATTCACAATTCACATTTAATTAATCTTACTCACTTAAAAAAATACATTAAGAATGAAGGTGGTCAGGTTATGATGCAGGATGGAACATTAATTGATGTGGCAAGAAGAAAGAAAGAAGAGTTTTTGAAAATTATTAGTGGTTAATATTACCCAAAAACCAACTGGTGCGTTTGCTTAATAATCCCAATCACAAACACACTCTGCACATGTCCCATATTTTCTATCTGGCTTAATTTGTTTACGTGAAAATCGTAGTAGGCATTCATATCTTCTTCAACAACTTTTAGCATAAAGTCAAATTCCCCACTTATGTTGTAACATTCAATTACTTCATTCATGGCCTGTATGGCTTTTATAAATTTTACACCAGCAATTTTATTATGCTCTTTCAGGCTTACATAGCAAATCACCATCAGTCCTTTTTTTACTTTGGTATGATCAACTAAAGTAGCATATTGCTTAATTACACCATTGGCTTCCATTCGTTTAATGCGCTCATGAACAGGGGTTGTACTCAGGTGTACCTGCTCCGCAATTTCCTTTACTGTAGCCCGGGCATTTTGTTGCAGTAAATTTAATATTGCAAGGTCTTTGCTATCGAGGGCAATTGTTTCAGTAGCTGAATCTTCTTTTTGGGTTGCTTTGGCCATTGGTAAAAAGGATTTTATTCTGAATAGGTTAAATAATTGTGTTGTTTGTCCCAAAGTTATGCAATCGCATAGAATATTATCCTGTGATTGTACATTTGCACCCTAAACAAATAAATATGTCAACCATTACACAACATTCTATTGATTTCAGCCTTAAAAATAAAGTAGCTGATATGAGTCTGGCCGATTGGGGTCGTAAAGAAATCCGCTTAGCCGAAGCAGAGATGCCAGGTTTGATGGCTTTAAGAGAAGAGTATGGACCAAGTCAGCCATTGAAAGGTGCAAGAATTGCAGGTTGCCTGCACATGACCATTCAAACGGCAGTATTAATTGAAACATTAACTGCTTTGGGCGCCGAAGTTAAATGGAGCAGTTGCAATATATTTTCTACGCAAGACCAGGCTGCAGCAGCTATAGCGGCTACAGGTGTTGGTGTTTTTGCCTGGAAAGGACAAACGCAGGAAGAATCTGATTGGTGTATTGAACAAACTTTATTCTTTGGTGGTGCAGACCGTCCGTTGAACATGATTTTGGATGACGGTGGTGATTTAACCAATATGGTTTTTGATCAATTTCCTGAATTGGTAGCAGGCATAAAAGGTTTATCAGAAGAAACAACTACCGGTGTTCATCGCCTGTACGAAAGAATGGCTGCAGGTACTTTATTGATGCCCGCCATCAACGTAAATGATTCTGTTACCAAATCTAAATTTGACAACAAATATGGTTGTAAAGAAAGTTTAGTGGATGCTATCCGTCGTGCTACTGATGTAATGATGGCTGGAAAAGTTGCGGTTGTTGGAAGTTATGGTGATGTAGGAAAAGGTAGTGCTGCTTCATTGAAGGGTGCTGGTTGCCGTGTAATTGTTACTGAAATTGATCCTATCTGTGCCTTGCAAGCTGCAATGGATGGCTTTGAAGTAAAGCCAATGATTAAAGCTGTTGCAGAAGCAGACATTATCGTTACCGCAAGTGGCTGTCGTGATTTGATTGCAGAAAGACATTTCAGGTTGATGAAAGACAAAGCGATTGTTTGTAACATTGGTCACTTTGATATTGAGATAGATATGGCTTGGTTAAACGCCAATTATGGTCAAACAAAAGATACCATCAAACCACAGGTTGATATTTATAATATTGATGGTAAAGATGTAATTGTTTTGGCAGAAGGTCGTTTGGTAAATTTAGGTTGTGCTACAGGCCATCCTAGTTTTGTAATGAGTAACTCATTCACCAACCAAACCCTTGCGCAGCTGGAATTGTGGACAAACACTGCCAGCTACAAAAACGAAGTATACGTTTTACCAAAGCACCTCGATGAAAAAGTTGCCCGTTTGCACCTTGCAAAAATTGGTGTTGAATTAGACGAGTTAACAACAGAACAATCTGCTTATTTAGGCATACCTAAAGAAGGTCCGTTTAAGGCAGAGCATTACCGCTATTAATGCCCCCATCCCCGAAAGGGGTGAAAAATATAACCCACTTCATTTTTGGAGTGGGTTTTTTATTTGTGAAATCTATAAAATCATCGATTTTTTTGCTACAAATAGGAGCTTGGTATTTTGTATTTAAAAAATGAACTGTCGATTTCAAAGCTGACTATTTATTAAAAAAAAAAGGATAACCTTTTTAAGATTATCCTTTTTATAAGTTGGGTTACTAGGATTCGAACCTAGAATGACAGAATCAAAATCTGTAGTGTTACCATTACACTATAACCCAATCTTTTGTCAGCAATTATTAACTACTGATTTATTTGAGGTGCAAATTTAGGGTAACAGTCCAAACTTGCCAAAACGATTTTTAAAATAATTCTAATTTTTTTAAAAATCATTTGTGCTGACTCTTGCAATCTAAATTGGTAACTGTTGATAATGTTTCTTAAGCCTTGTCTTCGTCTTCTTTTAATTTTTTAATCATATCAAGTGCTTCTACAACCACATCGCACATTATAGTGATTAATGAGCCTGGTTTTGCATTTTCATATGCATACGTAATGGCTTCTTTTTCGTTGTAAATAATGGTAATCGGAATGTCTTTTGTTTTTGTTTGGTTGATACCTTCTACCAACAGATTTACAATTTCTTCGGCTGTACGGCCACGTAAATTTTTATCCTGCCTGATTATTATTTCGTCGAAACAACCGGCTGAAATTTTCCCAAGATCCCGGATATCTTCATCTCTTCTATCTCCTGTGCCACTAATGATGCCCACTTTTGGATAACCTTCCATCTTACCAATAAAATCACTCAGCAACATAAGACCAGCCTGGTTATGGGCAAAATCAACCAGAAAATCAAAGTTTTTAAATTTAAATAAATTTAACCTGCCGGGTGTTTGAGTAGGGGAGGGTATAAATGTTTCCAGCGCCTCTTTAATATCAGCAACTTTAATATTACGATACAGGTAGGTAGCCAAAATAGCTGGCAAAGTATTCATGATATTATGCGTTGCCTTTCCGCCATAAGTAATCGGGATATCTGCCACTTTTTCCACCCTTATTTTCCAGGTACCTTTTAATATGGTTACATAGCCGTTTTCATGTACGGCTGCTAATCCACCATTGTTGCAATGCGCTTTTATTCTGGGATTATTTTCATCCATACTGAACAAACCGATATTGCACTTTAAATCATTTTTCATTGCATAAACCAAATCATCATCTGCATTCAGAATGGTGTAGCCATGTGGAAAAACAGTTTCAGCAACCACTGCTTTAACCTTTGCCATCTGCTCAATTGAATCAATTCCACCAAGACCAATATGATCGGTACTTACATTGGTTATGATAGCAATATCACAGTTTTGAAAAGCCAATCCATTTTTTAAGATACCGCCTCTTGCACATTCCAATACAGCAAAATCAACAGTGGGATCTTTTAAAACAAACAGTGAACTTAAAGGGCCGGTACAGTCTCCTTTCATCAGCATTTGGTTTTGTATATACACGCCATCACTTGTAGTGTACCCAACTTTGTAGCCGGCACTTTTTGCAATATGCGCTACCAGTCGGGTCGTGGTGGTTTTGCCATTGGTGCCGGTGATAGCGATAATGGGGATGCGGCCTTCACTTCCTTTCGGGAAAAGCATATCAATAACAGGTTCAGCTACATTGCGGCCAATACCAACAGCAGGGTCGATATGCATGCGGAAACCCGGTGCTGCATTCACTTCCAAAATAGCACCACCATTTTGGGAAACTGGCAAACGTAAATCGGGTGCCATTATATCGATGCCGCAAATATCCAAACCAATGATTTTAGAGATTCTTTCACACATAAAAATATTGTCAGGATGAACTTCATCCGTAACGTCTTCCGATGTGCCACCCGTTGAAAGATTGGCTGTAGGTTTTAATAAAACCAATTCACCTTTGGGCGGAATGGTTGCTAATGTGTAGCCCTTTTCATCCAGCATTATTTCACTAAAGTTATCCAGCTTAATGCTGGTCAATACTTTTTCGTGGCCAAATCCCCTGCGGGGGTCTTTGTTGGTTTCATCTACCAGCCATTGAATATTGTGTTCACCATCTCCTGTTACGGCTGCAGGTGTGCGCAAAGCTGCACAAATAAACTTGTTGTTAATTACTAAAACCCTAAAATCGAACCCGGTCATAAATCTTTCACAAATGATACTGCGGCCGTAAACCTGTGCTGCGGCAAGCGCCTTTACCGCCATCTCCCAATTAATAATATTGGTAGTAGCACCTTTACCATGGTTGCCATCTACTGGCTTTAACACCAACGGATAGCCCAGTTTATCAATAGCTTCTTTTAGTCCTTCTTCTGTTCTGATTATTACACCTCTTGGAACGGGAATTTCTGCGGCACCTAATAAGTTTTTTGTTTCTTCTTTATCACCGGCAATATCTACGGCTATATTACTTGTGGTAGATGCAATAGTAGCCCTGATTCTTTTTTGGTGGATGCCATAACCCAATTGAACTAGACTTTGTTTATTTAACCGTATAAATGGAATGTTACGTTTGGCGGCTTCATCCACAATGCATCCCGTGCTGGGCCCTAGTCTTGTATCTTCCCTTATTTCTCTTAATTGCATGATATCATCTTCCAGATTATACGGCACATTGTCGGCAAGGGCTTGTGTAATTCTTACGGCAGCTTTGGCAGCATATACACCAGCATCTTCCTCCATATAACTAAATACAACATAATATTCTCCTTCTTTGCCAGTACCCCTTGTACGGCCAAAACCAGTATCCATGCCGGCAACCGTCTGTAGTTCAAGCGCAACATGCTCTATTACATGGCCCATCCATGTACCTTCATCTACCCGCTGAAAAAATCCTCCCGGTACACCCACACTACAGCGATGGCTGATCATGGTAGGAAACATTTCCTGCAGCCGATGCCTGAAACCATCAATGGTATTGGTTGGCCGTTGTTCCATATCTTCCAGAAAAAGCTTCATCTGAATTAGTTTAGCACGGCGTACACTCCAGTAATTTGGACCTCTTAGTATTTTAATTTCTTCAATTTTCATTCGTTAATTTGGTTTTGAGCGTTCGTTATTTTATTTACTTTTCTGTACTTATTATCAGGGTTTTTATTTTTAAATGATCCCTTATGATGTAGCTATTTAATATTTTTTTACGTTCTGATTTTTTAGGGGTTATCCCGATCAAGGGGTTAGGAATCTGTGCTGGCAAAGTATTTACTGGTACTTTATTTATCTGCCCAGCTAATTAAATTCCAAAAATTTTATCTTACAAAAAATACACTTTTCCTTTTAGCCATTCTATCGCAACGTGATAAATTGTGATAGTGATAAAGTGGAAATTAGCACAATCTATTTGCTTTTCAAAAAAACAAAAGTGATAGTAGTTTTTTGCGCTTAAATTCCTCTATTTATCAGTAGATATATTCAATGGGATTTATAAGCAATAACGACCCTTTTGTTTTTATCTGCAGTTAGTAACTTGTAATTATCAGCTTTAAAACAACGGGTTATAAATTATAAAACACGATTTACCTTAATTTTGCGTTTATAACAAAAAAGCGTAGATGCAAATTGCTAAAGGAAAATTAATTGCCATTGGTGGCGCAGAAGACAAGGGAGATGCAGAAAAAGGGGATATTCACCGCAACAATCTTAATTTTATTGAACTGGGTATTTTAAACCGTATTGTGCAGGAAAGTGGCGGTCCAAACGCCAAAATTGAAGTTATTACCACAGCATCTACTATTCCTTTTGAAGTAGGTGAAAATTACATAGATGCCTTTGGGAAAATTGGTTGTATAGATGTGAATGTAATGCACATCCGCAACCGGTCAGACGCTATGAACGATGAGTACATTCAGCGCATCAATACCTGTGATACTGTTATGTTCAGCGGTGGCAATCAACTCAGGCTTTCTACTATTTTTGGCGGCACTCAATTTTTAAAAATCCTTTTAAATCGTTATCATTCTGAATCCAATTTTATTGTAGCAGGCACTAGTGCCGGTGCAATGGCTATGAGTAACACGATGATTTATGAAGGCAATGCAGCCAAAGCGCATTTAAAAGGAGAGGTAAAAATTACCACTGGTTTAGGTTTTATGGATGATGTAATTTTTGATAGTCATTTTGAAAAACGTGGACGGTTTGGAAGATTGGCGCAAGCTGTTGCTACCAATCCATCCTGCATTGGTATTGGTTTGGGAGAAGATACCGGCATGCTGATAACAGATGGAAATAAGATGGAAGCCATTGGCAGCGGTTGTGTAATTATTATTGATGGACATGATATCCTTTTCTCTAACATTGCAGATATACCGGATGGCAGCCCCTACAGCATTGAAAACCTTAAAGTACACATCTGTGAAAAAGGCAACGGATATATGGTTAAAGAAAGAAATTTTTTACCCGAAGCAAACGAAGGAGCAGTGATTAAAAAACAGGTAGAAGTAGAATAAAGCAAATTTTTAAAATAACAAAAGCCCGGTCATTTAAGTCCGGGCTTTTTAATGAATATGATTGTAACTGAATTATTTTAACGCTTCAATCTTTTTTACAAAATTGGCCTTTGGTTGCGCACCTACTAATTTGTCTACTACTTCGCCACCTTTTACAAAAAGAATAGCTGGAATGCTCGTAATGCCATAGTTCATCGAAATTTGTGGATTGTGATCTACATTTACTTTTCCAATATTTACTTTGCCATCATATTCTTTTGAAAGCTCTTCAATAACCGGACCTATTGCACGGCATGGGCCACACCATTCTGCCCAAAAATCTATTACTGATAACTTTTCTGAATCTAAAACTTCCGCCTGAAAGTTTGCATCTGTGAATTCATGTGCCATATAAATGTGTTTTATGTTGATTTATTTGCTTGATAAAGTCAAATTTACATCCAAAGTTTTAAATGCGTTGTTATGACATATTCACATTCCATTTGTCAGTGTTGATAAGATTGGGTTGCCAGTAAGGCATTTATTAATATCAAATAGTGCAGTTTTTAACCTGTAACTACACTCACATCAACATCCCGGTTATCTTGTAAAAATGCCGCCATATCATCGTTCATTGTAAAACCCTTCTCTATATTGTACAAAGAAAGCTTAATATTATTCCTTATATCGGTAATGTTAAATTTCAAAACGGCCTTGCCGGGGTTTGATTTGATGTTGTTTTCAATGAATTTAATAAATGGTTCTGTGATAAACTGCGGCTGAATTTCCAGCGAAACTTGTTTGGTAAGAGTGGTTTTAACAGTCTCCAGTAAATGCAATCTTGTTAACTTAAACTCATACTGATCGCTGTTGTACCTCGTTTTAAATCCACCCTCTACCATTAACTTCATACCTTTTTCCATGTAATGGGTGTACTTGGCATAATCCTCACTCCAAAGCATAAATTCACTTTTTCCACTATAATCTTCCAGTGTAAGAATACCAAAGTTTTTGCCGGTTTTAGTTAGCCTGTGCTGTGCATCAACCACAAGGCCCGCCAGCCGGAACTGCCTGCCGGGATTGGGGTGCGTTTGTACATCCGTTTTAAATTCAACAAAATCTGCCAGTGGACTAATATTGTAAAACCGCATTTCAAATTTAAAATTATCCAACGGATGCCCGCTCATGTACATGCCTGTGATATCCTTCTCGTAATCCAATTGTGTAGCCAATGGCCAGGGTTCACAAGGCAATAATTTTGGTGGAACAATGTCCGGCATCTGCAAATCGCCAAATAAGGTATTGCTGGTAGTTGCATTTTGGGTTTGATACACACTGCCAAATTTGATGATTTTTTCTAACGCTGATACATCTCCTGGTGCCTGGTAAAAATATTGTGCCCTTATTAAATCAGTAAAGCAATCAAAGGCACCGGAGTAAACAAGGCTTTCCAAAGATTTTTTATTCACAGTCCGTTGATTTACTCTTTTGACCAAATCAAAAATAGAAGAGTAGGGGCCATGTTTTTTTCTTTCTTCAATGGTATCTTCAATCGCCTTTTCGCCCACGCCTTTTAGGCCACTAAATCCAAAACGAATTTCTCCTTTTTGATTAACTGCAAAACTGTTGTGAGATTCATTAATATCAGGCCCTAATACTTTTAATCCCATACGCTTACACTCTTCCATAAAGAAAGTAATCTTATCAATACTGCCTGCATGGTTCAACACTGCAGCCATATATTCGCTGGGATAATGTGCTTTTAAATAGGCGGTTTGATAAGCTACAAATGCGTAGCAGGTACTGTGCGATTTGTTGAAGGCATATTGTGCAAAAGCCTCCCAGTCGGTCCAGATTTTTTCCAACATTACTGCCGGATGACCTTTTGCAGTAGCCCCTTCTATAAACTGAACTTTCATTTTATTCAAAACAGCAATCTGCTTTTTTCCCATGGCTTTACGCAACACATCGGCATCGCCCTTGCTGAAGCCAGCAAGCTTTTGTGACAGCAACATCACCTGTTCCTGATACACAGTGATACCATAAGTATCTTTCAGGAATTCCTCCTGGGCTGGCAAATCATATTCTACTTGTTCCCTACCGTGTTTGCGATCAATAAATTTGGGGATATATGCAATTGGCCCTGGCCTGTATAAAGCATTCATGGCAATTAAGTCATCAAATTTATCAGGCTTTAATTCCCGTAAATATTTTTGCATGCCGGGGCTTTCAAACTGAAACGTGGCATTGGTATCGCCCTTCTGGTACAATTGGTAAGTTTTTTCATCATCCAAAGGAATATCGTCAATTACAATATCTATGTTGTGATTTTGCCTGATAAGGCCCAGGGCAGTTTTAAGAATACTAAGTGTTTTTAATCCCAAAAAGTCCATCTTAATTACGCCTGCTTCTTCAATAGATCCTCCTTCAATTTGTGTTAACCACAGCTCTGATTCTTTGGAAGTGGCCACCGGCAATAATTCTGTAAGATCTTTGGGTGCAATGATAATTGCAGAAGCATGAATGCCCGTATTACGAACCGAGCCTTCCAGTATTTCTGCCTCATGTAAAATCTTACTATTCAGGTCTTCTCCTTTATAAATATCCCTTAGTCTTTTTATATTTTCAAAATCTTCTGCCTGCAATTGTTCTTTTTCTTCAAGAGATTTTTCGCCATCCTTTGCTTCTTTTATCGTCATTGGCGCATGCAGCAACCGCTTTAAATTAATACCGGGTTTTTCCGGAATCAGCTTGGTAATCACCCTGCTTTCTGCCAAGGGCAAATCCATAACTCTTGCCACATCGGCAATGCTGCTTTTGGCAGCCATGGTGCCGTAGGTAATAATTTGAGCTACCTGGCTTTTGCCGTATTTCTGTACCACATAATTCAATACTTTTTGCCGGCCTTCATCATCAAAATCTGTATCAATATCCGGCATCGATTTTCGTTCCGGATTCAGGAATCTTTCAAAAAGCAAATTATATTTAATGGGGTCAATATTGGTGATACCAATACAGTAAGCTACCGCACTTCCGGCTGCAGAGCCACGACCAGGGCCGATAAAAACACCCATATCTCTGCCCGCTTTAATAAAATCACTAACAATTAAAAAGTACCCGGCAAAGCCCATTTTCCTGATGATGCCTAATTCAAATTGCAGGCGCTCTTCACTTTCCGGCGTAATTATTTTATAGCGGTCTTTGGCACCTGTCCAGGTTAAATGTTCCAGGTATTCGTCCTGCGTTTTAAAATTGGCAGGTACTTCAAAAAAGGGGAGCAGTATTTCTCTTTTTAAATCAAGCAGATCAACCTTAGCAACAATTTCATTGGTATTGTCAATCGCCTGGGGAATATCTTCAAAAACCTTGGTCATTTCCTCCGCAGTTTTTAAATAAAACTGGTTGTTGGGAAAAGCAAAACGTTTGTTTTTAACCATCACATCATCATCCGAAGTTTCACTCCATTTGGGTGTAGCCTGTTTCTCGCCGGTATTGATGCACAATAATATGTCATGCGCATTGGCATCTTTTTCGTCTACATAATGGCTATCATTGCTCGCAATGATTTTTACATTGTATTTTTTGGCAAACTTTAATAATACCAGGTTCACTTTATCCTGGTCGGGAATGCCATGCCGTTGCAGCTCTACATAATAATCTTCCTGAAAAATGTTAAGCCACCATTTAAATTCATTTTCCCCTTCGGCCTCGCCCTTTTTAAGAATAGTTTGCGGCACCAATGCACCGAGGCAACAGGTGGTGGCAATCAATCCTTCATGGTATTTATGAATGAGTTGTTTATCAATTCGTGGGTATTTGGAATACATGCCTTCGATGTATCCCAGCGAAGTCAATTTTACTAAATTCTTATAACCAAGTTCATTTTTTGCCAATAAAATCTGGTGATTGCGGGGATCTTTTTCGTCTTTGCTAAAAGTCTTTCTTGTTCTGTCGGTGGTGATATAAAATTCACAGCCAACAATAGGTTTTACTTTTAAAGTGCCATCTGCATTTTTATGGTTGTAAGCTTCTTTTACAAATTCAAATGCGCCAAACATATTGCCATGATCGCTGATGGCAAGTGCAGGCATATTGTTGGCAATGGCTTTTTTATATAAGCTCTTAATAGATGCTGCACCATCTAATAAAGAGAATTGTGTATGTACGTGTAAGTGCGAAAAATTCATGCGATTGTTCCTGAAGGGATTTATTTAGATTGATTACTTTTTTTTGAGGGGCTAAAATTACAATTGTTATAACGCTTTATAAAAATATCAGTCAGCAACTTATGCACTAAAATGAAACAATACAAATTTCAATTTTAAAAAAGTTTTTCAAAATAAGTTTTGATTGCTGAAATTTATATTATACTAAAATCACCATTAATTCGTTGTTATAAAAGTTAGTCTTCCATTGGCTATCAATACTTTAACTTTTAAAGCTTGCTTCAATGGATGGGGAAAGCTATCTTTGCCCGGCATTTAAATATTTTATTTTTAATTGTTTGTATTACAAGGTTATCAGAAAGGATTAGAACTTTAGAAGAACACATGATTTTTAAGACGATTAAATAACACAAGATTAAGTTGTACTTACGTGTAAACCCAAATTTTACGTATGAAAAACTTATTTTTTGTTGCTGTTGCCATTGGCATATTTTCAGGAACAACTAATTCAGTAAATGCTCAAACCAGTGTGAATGTTGAAAGGTTGTCACATAATGGTAAACCAGTTTCTCCAAAGTTTATTGAGGGTATAGAAATCAGTCCTATCGCAAATCGTATTGCGTATGTTGAGGTTGCTGATAATGTCAAAAACAATTTGACTACAACAGAATTAACGAATAATTCATCCAATATATCGTCAGTTGCCAGCATTGAAAAATGTAGCGCATTGCAATTTAAATATGGTATGTTGATGGATCTGGAAGTTGAAAATATCACTAATTTTTCGCTGTATAATTTTATAGATGAGTGGTGGGGAACACCCTACCATTATGGTGGCAGCAGCAAAACAGGCATTGATTGCAGTGCTTTTACCGGTCAGTTGTTTTCTTCAGTGTACAACAATGATTTACCAAGAACAGCTAAAGAGCAATACAATATTTGCATTAAAATAAATAAAGAAAATCTCGAGGAAGGAGACCTTGTTTTCTTTAAAACAAAGAGAAGTGTAAGTCATGTTGGAATGTATCTTGGCAACGATTGTTTTGTACATAGCAGCACCAGCAGCGGTGTTACCATTAGTAAATTAACAGACGATTATTACAGCAGAAAGTTTATAGGCGGAGGAAGAATCGCAAAATAGCAGGAGGGTAAAATGAATTATTAGTTTTATTACTTTTATTACTTTAGTATGTACCTGTTGTTTATTTAAGATTATTTTACAACGAATATTGTGGTAGAAAACCAACGATTGAGACCCGA
>JBBQEA010000070.1:0-21061 GCA_038320245.1 Chitinophagales bacterium
AGGTGCTTTTGCTGCACACACACTAAAAACCATTGTAACAGCAGACGTGTTACAGATTTTTGAAACTGCCGTTAAATACCAGTTTTATCATGTGTTTGCCTTATTGGCCACTGGCATGCTGTACAAACAATACGCCGGCAAAAAATTACTTTGGGCAGGCTGGTTATTTATTGCAGGAATTGTATTATTCTGTGGATCGTTATACCTGCTGTGTTTGCTAAAACATTTATATCCTGCCGATAGATCCTGGGTGGGGGCTATAACGCCGTTGGGAGGCGTGTGTTTTATTGCCGGATGGTTGCTGTTGGCAGCTGGTCTTCGCCCTAAACCTTTACTTTAGGCAATAAATATTGCAGTTTAACCTGCGTGCCGTTATTGTTTTCAATCGAAAAAAGAATATTCATTTCTTCCATCCGGCGTTTCATATTATTGAGGCCATTGCCAAAACGCCTTACCTTATCAAAGTTTATCCCATTGCCATTATCCTGAATGTATAATGAAAGGCGGCCAGGTTCTTTAACTAATGTAATGGAGACAGTTGTTGCATGGGCATGTTTTAAAATATTGTGCAGCGCTTCCTTAATTACTAAAAAAACATTTCGCCGGGCCTGGCTGCTTATCGCAAATTCAGGTAGATCATCGGGTATTTCAATATTGCAGGCGATGCCCGTATTGTCAAAATATTCCTGTGCATAGCTTCTTATGTAGCTTATCATATCGGCAAAAGAATTATTGTTGCTGCTCATTGTCCAGATGATGGCATTCATATTATTCAGCAGCTCATTGGCAGAAGCTGAAATCTTTTCTATTTCAGGTAAAGCACTTTTATCTATTTTATTTTTGGCCAGCTCACTATACAACCTGATGGAAGTAATACCTGCTCCAAGGTCATCGTGCATGTCTGCACTTATGCGATTTCGCTCCTGCTGCTGCGCATTTAAAATAGCTATTCTTGATTCATACAATTGCTTTTCTGCAGCTAGTTTCATTGCCTCCTGCTGCTGAATGGTTTCTATCAATTCTACCCGGTTTTTATAGGTAAGGCCCAATATAAAAAAACTTAATTCACTTACTATACCTATTTCGTAATAGAAAATTGGCTTTGTAAAAACGCTTATAAAGGCAGATGGAAACAATAGGAAATAAAAAGAAATGATGGCAAAAAATATTAACAGACCATTACCGAACGCAAGATAGTTGAGCAACCTATTCCGTTGTAAAAAAGCAACAACGATATATACAATTCCTATCAGCAATGCGATAATCTTGACGGCATTTTCCACCGTATTTTGCAGTTTGTAATTGTTACTGAAAAAATGCAGGTAAGTAAAAACTATTAATAATACCAAAAAACCTGCCTGTTCGTAAAAGAATACTTTATCCAGCAATGGAAAATTAATGCGGGTATCTAAAAACTTTCTGGTAAAAGCAATATAAAACAACATGCCAACCGATAATAATAAAAAAGAAAAATAGCTTAAAAAAAAACTTGAAGCCATACCTGATTTTTTATTAAAGTAATTACTAAAAAAAATCAGCAGGAACATACATCCAACATAGCAACCATTTAATAAGAATTCTCTTTTGGCACTAAGAAAAAAATTAGTCATAGAAAAAAAGAACATCATTAATAAAGTACCCCCAATTAAATAACCAACAATGGTTGGTATTTCATTTCCAAAGTAAAGTACCTTCTGGTATTTTACCAGGTAATCTTTATTAATAATCTGTGGCAGCAGGTAGTTGTTACCCGTTTTAGTAAAATTAAGTTCCACAATAAATGTTTGCTTGGCATTGGCTGGCAGGGTAATTGGCTGAAACCCGTCTTTCTGGCTAAGATCCTGCAGTGGATCTAAATAATTATCAGCTGCTACTCTTGTTGTTTTGAATCCCTTGTAGCACAATCCCGGATAAAAATAAACAGTGGTTGCATTACTGTCGTTGTTAAAAAGATTCAGTTGCAGGTAAACTCTTTTTGTAATCCAACTGGCCGGTATAGATTTTTTTATTTTGTAAGAAGATAGGGGTTTCCAATCCATCTCAATTACCTGCCCGGGCTGCAGGCTTTTAAAACTATCAATTAAAACCAGGCAGTCCTTTAAAAAAATTGAATCGTTGATGGTCGCTATATTGGTAAAATTCTTTTCAACAACCACCTGTGCTTTAAGAAAATATACCCCGGTAAGCATCAGGCAAAATAGGTAAATGATTTTCAAGTTGTCTGTTTTTTCAAACCTACATATTTTAGGTGATATGTTTTCACTAAAAACAGGTTAATTTGGAATGTATGCAGTAGCTGTTTTATCTATCTTTGTTTATAATGGCGACAAAAGTGAAAACAACAAAATCAAAAGCTTCCAATAAAGAAGTTTTTAAGACGGACAAAGAGCAACCCATTGAAGTAAATAAATTGCTGAAGGATGAGCGCACACATAAAATAACAGGAATCATATTTCTGCTGATTGCCTTTTTATTATTCATCGCATTCACATCTTATCTTTTTACCTGGGAAGAAGACCAGGATAAAGTACTGAGTGCAGGAAGCAGTTTATTCTGGGGAACCGAAGTACAGGTTAGTAATCTGCTTGGAACATTGGGCGCTTACCTATCGCATTTCTTTATCTATAAAGGCTTTGGAGTAGCTTCCTACTTTATTTGTAGTTTCTTTTTTGTGGTGGGCGTTAATTTATTTTTTGGTAAAAAGATATTTTCTATTTCAAAAAATTTAAAATACCTGTTGTTGGGGCTGGTAATATTAAGCGTTGCTTTTGCACAGATTTTTGATGGTAAAATTTTTCCCTGGGGTGGAGCTGTCGGTAAATTAGCAAAAAACTGGCTCAATCAGGTTATTGGTCAGGTAGGTACTTTAGCAGTGCTAACGGTAGCTGTTTTGAGTTATATCATCTGGCGTTTTAATCCTGTTTTTAAATTACCTGCAAAAAAAGAAATAGTAATTGGCCAGGATGAGGCGGATACAATGGAAGTAGTGGATCCCTTTAATTTAGCCGAAAATGAAGAGACAGCCAATGAGAAAATCCCTGAAGAAAACAAAAAAAATAAACAATCTGTAACCGGGGGCATGTCCAATGTTCCATTTGAAGTAAACGCCGCACCTTCACATGATCTTCAATTAATAGAAAAGGAAGATGAATCGAGCAATGATGAATCTCCGGAAGAAGAAAGCCCGGTAACTTCAGCAATCAATCCAAAAGAGCCAGCTAAGAGTGCGTTACTGGAACTGGAAATAAAACATGCACATGAGCATTCTGTAGAGGAAAATGCTTCTCCTGTTAATATGCTTAAGCGACAAACAATTGATACCGTTTATGATCCTATACTGGATTTAAGGGATTATGTTTATCCAAAACTTGATTTACTGGAGGCACATGGCAGCGAAAAAATCATCCAGGATCCTACAGAACTGGAGGCCAATAAGAACCAGATCATCAACACCCTTAAAAACTATGATATCAGTATCCAGAAAATTTCAGCTACCGTTGGGCCAACAGTTACGTTGTATGAAATTATTCCTGCCGCAGGAGTTCGAATTTCAAGGATAAAAAATTTAGAAGATGATATAGCCCTTAGCCTTGCCGCATTGGGTATCAGGATAATTGCTCCCATACCAGGCAAAGGAACTATTGGTATAGAAGTTCCCAATGCTAAAAAAACGATAGTAAGCATGCGAACCTTACTCTCTTCGGAAAAATTCCAGAATAATAATTTTTCGCTGCCGATTGCAATTGGCAAAAAAATTGACAATGAAAATTTCATTGTTGATCTTGCCAGTATGCCGCATTTATTGATGGCCGGTGCTACGGGTCAGGGTAAGTCTGTTGGGTTAAATGCCATATTGGTTTCTTTGCTGTATAAGAAACATCCTTCGCAATTAAAGTTTGTATTGGTTGATCCCAAAAAAGTGGAATTGAGTATTTACAAAACAATTGAAAAACATTTTCTGGCCAAGTTACCGGGCGAAGAAGATGCCATTATTACTGATACAAAAAAAGTAGTACATACACTAAATGCACTTTGCATAGAAATGGATAACCGCTACGATTTGCTGAAAGAAGCTGGCTGCCGTAACATACGGGAATACAATGAAAAGTTTGCAGCCAGAAAATTAAACCCTGAGAAAGGGCACCAGTTTTTACCGTTTATTGTGTTGGTGGTAGATGAATTTGCAGATCTTATTATGACTGCAGGTAAAGAAGTAGAAATGCCCATTGCCCGATTGGCGCAGCTTGCAAGAGCCGTAGGTGTGCATTTAATTATTGCCACACAAAGGCCGAGTGTAAATATTATTACAGGAACCATCAAAGCCAACTTCCCCGCCCGTATTGCTTTTAAAGTAAGCAGTAAAATTGATAGCAGAACTATTTTAGACGCAGGCGGTGCAGAACAATTGATTGGAAAAGGAGATATGCTGATCAGCTACAATGGAGAACTTGTAAGGCTTCAATGTGCTTTTGTTGATACACCGGAAGTAGATAAAATAGTTGATTTCATTGGTAGCCAGCGAGGTTATGCTCAGGCATTTTTATTACCTGAGTATGTGGATGAAAAGGAAATGGAAAAAGGAGATTTTGATGTGAATGACAAAGATCCCTTGTTTGAAGATGCTGCCCGAATAATAGTAACAACACAAAGCGGTAGTACATCGTTACTTCAGCGCAGAATGAAACTTGGCTACAACCGTGCAGGCAGGCTGATGGATCAATTGGAATCAGCGGGAATTGTTGGACCCAATCAGGGTAGTAAAGTAAGAGATGTTTTGATAAAAACAGATGCAGAACTGCAGGTATTTATTGATAATAATTTGTAGGATGGGGGCTTTGCCTTCATTCCCTAAAGGAGGGTATTTGCACAACGCTTATACTTTTTTAATCTTTCAATTTTATCAATCTTTAACCCCTGCAACCATCAATTTTTTAACCTTTAAATCCTTCAATCTTTCAACTTTGTCAACCATTCAACTTTATCAACCTTTCAACTTTTCAACTCTTCAAACCTTCAACCTTTCAACTCTTCAATCTTTCAACTTTATCAACCCTTCAACTTTTCAACTTTATCAACCTTTCAACTTTTCAAACCTTCAACCTTTCAACTTTATCAACCCTTCAACTTTATCAACCTATCAACCTTTCAACCCTTCAACCCTTCAACTCCCCCCACTAATCCAATACTTTTTCCATCTGCATACTTCTTGAACCTTTTATCAGCAGCACGCTATTTTCAAAATGTTGTTGTTGCAGCCATTCTTTTGCTCCGGTAGCGTTATCAAAATAAATATAGGGATGGGTGATTTTTTTAAAGTCCCCACCTACCAATACTACCGCCTTCCATTGGTATTGATTAATGAGGTTGACTATTGCATTATGCTCTTCAAGACTTTCTGTACCCAATTCCATCATACCTCCCAATAATAAAATCTTAGTACTGTTATGCATGGCGGCAATATTTTCAATAGCAGCCTTCATACTCGTTGGATTGGCATTGTAGGCATCCAGAATTATTTTGTTACTGTCTTTCTCCATTAGTTGAGAGCGGCTGTTGGATGGAATATAATTTTCCAAAGCCATTTTTATCTGATTATCCGGTACATTAAAATATTTACCCACTGCCACTGCTACCAGCACATTGGGAAGATTGTAAGCACCCACTAAATTTGTATGAATTTGTTGAACACTGATGCCCTTAACCATGGTAACCTCCAGCAGTTGTTTGTTACTATCTGCAACACCAACTATTGCCGCATCTGCTGTACCGTAGGTTTTTATAGTAGGTATACCCTTGCTCATTTCCACCAGGTAATCATAATCATTCATAATAAAAGCAGTACCATTATTTTTTCTAAGATATTCAAACAGTTCTCCCTTGCCTTTCTTTACACCTTCAACACCCCCAAAGCCTTCCAAATGCGCTTTACCACAATTGGTGATAATGCCATGCGTAGGCAACGTATAGGTGCAATAGTCTTCTATTTCTTTTTGATGATTTGCACCCATCTCAATTACAGCAATTTCTGCATCTTTTTGAACAGATAGTATGGTTAACGGTATACCAATATGGTTGTTCAAATTCCCTTTGGTAGTACAGGTTTTATAAGTAGTGGCCAATACTTCATTTACCAGCTCTTTAGTGGTAGTTTTTCCATTACTTCCTGTAATGGCTAAAAAGGGAATTGTAAATTGTTGGCGGTGATACTTTGCAAGCTCCTGCAGGGTTTTTAATACATCGGTAGTTGCTACTAATCTTTCATCTTCAAAGTCTACAACTTCATCAATGATTGCATAGGCAGCACCCCGCTGCAATGCTTGTTTTGCAAAAAGATTACCATTAAAATTATCTCCCTTCAAAGCAAAAAACAAATCACCTTGTTTAAGTTTACGGGTATCTGTTTGTATTGAAGGATATTGTAAAAAAAGGTTGTAAAGTGCTGCTATTTCCATGCTTCAAAAGTAATAAAGAACCAATGATTATGGAGGTAAATATTAAATGTTTAGTAATATACCTTACCGTGAATTTTACAGCAGCTTAGTTTAGTGTGTTTACAAATTTAGTTGCCCCACTAAGTTGCCAACCATAAACAATTGATAAATCAGCTACATAAAAAAAGCCCTTCATATTTGATGAAGGGCTTTTTTATTATTTTGAGTTATTAGCTTTTCTTTCTTCCGTTTTGCTTACGTTTTCCAAAGATATTACCGTCTCTAAATCCCGGACCTTCCGGTGAGCCCATATAGGTTTGTGCACATCTAAATCCAATAGTACTGGATGACTGCTCTTCTTCCAAAAAGCGGCGAGCTCCTGGTGATAACCAATAAGCCCTGTCGTTCCAGCTTCCACCCTTAAATACTTTTGAGCGATCGCTTATTAGTGTAGTAACACCATATTCGTAGCTTGCGCCGCTGGTAGAGTCACCATCTAAATAATCCATTGCATAGTTGTGCTGGTAATTACGACGGTTTTTTACTTCCTCATCGCTGATATCAGATTTCTTTAATCTACCTAAAGAATCTCTTTCAAATTCACCGGCACTGTTTTTATAATATTTTTGAAATTTATTACCACGGAAATAGTTGAAGTCTTCACCATCTGCAGGCGTTAATGCCCTATATGTATCCTGTACCCACTCAGATACGTTACCACACATATTGTATAAACCAAAAGCATTTGGATAAAAAGCTTTCACATTTCCAGGTATTGCTGAACGGTCATTCAAACCACCGGCAACACCCATGTTATCGCCACTTCCACGCTTAAAATTGGCTAAAAATTTACCCTGCCAGCTGCCCCTGCGATTATCCCTAAGCCCATTTGGATTGCTGCTCCAGGAATATATTTGCTGGTTAGATACTAACTCTTCACCACTACCAGATTCTTTTTTTCTTGGACTAGGGTTTTGATCAAGTAAACCATAAGCAGCATATTCCCATTCAGCTTCTGTTGGCAGGCGGTATCCCATATTAAGAATACCATCTTCCATTTTTACATTGCTACGTGGTTTACCACTTACATCTTTAAATTCAGATTTCTTTGGCTTGCTTCTGCCCTGTATTAATTCAGGATTCAATAAATATGATTCAGTATTGAAAGAGCCTTCAGCTCCACCACCTTTCATTTCTTTTTTTGCAAAATCTTTTTTTAGATATCCTTTTTCCATCAGGTTCAACTCATTTACCCTGTCGGTTCTCCAGATACAAAAATCTTTTGCTTGTAACCAATTTACACCAACTACAGGATAGTAGTTATAGGCCGGGTACCTAAAATAGTAGTCAACATAAGGCTCATTATAAGCCAGTTCCTGACGCCAGCAAAGTGTATCGGGTAAAGCACCTTTTAAAACGGTGGTATCACCGCTAAAAGTATTTTCGAGCCAGTAGATGTATTCACGGTAATGAACATTGGCTACTTCTGTTTCATCAACAAAAAATGAGGGAACAGTTACACGGCGTGGTACATTGTTCCAGTCGCCCATGATGTCTTCATCTTTGGCGCCCATTACAAATGTGCCACCCTGCACAAAAATTAAGCCCGGACCGGCTTTGGGGTATTTCATTTTATTTACATGGTAATTGCCCATGTTCTTGTCGTCGTAATTCCATCCTGTTACGGATGATTTACCATTTTTGCCGCCCTTTTTACTGTTTTTACAGGATACCATGGATACGGAAAAAGCCACAAGGATAATCAGATTCTTTACAGAAATTATTTTTTGCATATTCATTCGTTTTGCAAATGTGTTAACGAAAGGTTTTCTTGTATATTGTGTTATTGTTTTGGGGATATACAATTGCGAATATATAGACTTTACCCCAAAAGCAAATCCTGGCTTGCATTATTTTATAAAAATTAGCTAAAAATTAGCAGATATTTTTTTTCAAAATTTAGAAGATATTTTTTTATTACAAGCTTGTACCCTGCAAGAAACTATTTTATTTCCGCAAACAACTTACAATTTACTTCAGCAAAAAACAAAGCATATTATAAAGTAAAAATTGAAAATAGTATTGACTTTGTCTATTAAATCAACAATAAAAGAAGGTAGGTATCGTTTAAAATATTAAAGCTTAAAAAGCAGCAAATCATTAAATAACCCTGCTTAAAAGAATCCAATTAAATCCATTACCCGTATGTTTTAAGTTATTACAATTAAAAACATCTTAATTGTTCTTTTAAACAAAACCATTTACTTTTACAGCCTAACCTAAAATTGTTAGCTTATAGACTGGAAGTATACATAAACAAGACAATAACGAATGAAAAAAGTAACTATTTATGTAGCTGCCTTGGTATTATTACTGGGAGGTGTAACCAGCGGACTTAAAGCACAAACAATCCCTCAAAGAATTAATGTGGTAACTTCTGCGGTTCCTTTCTTAAGAATATCACCCGATGCACGCAGTGGTGGTATGGGAGATGTTGGGGTGGCAACGCCTCCGGATGCTAACTCGGCATTTTGGAATTTAGCTAAAACTGCTTTTCTTACAAATAAAGGTGCAATTGCGGTAACCTATACACCCTGGTTAAAAGACCTTGGGCTGAACGACGTATATCTGGCTGCACTTACAGGTTATTATAAATTAAGCGATGATGAAGCGATATCGGCATCTATGAGATATTTTAACTTAGGCAACATTCAATTTACGGATAACCTCGGTAACGATTTGAGTCTTTTTCGCCCCCGTGAGTTTTCATTTGATGCAGGCTATTCCAGAAAACTATCCGAGAAGCTTTCCCTCGGTATAGCGTTACGCTATATCAATTCAAACTTAGCAGGTAATAATACCTTTAACGGACAAGTATATAAGGCCGCCAGCGCTGTTGCAGGCGATATAAGTTTGTTTCATACAAATACCACCGCAGATGGGTCCGGCTTCAACTACGGTATTGCCATAACTAATCTTGGATCTAAAATTTCTTATACAAATGATGCTGCTCAAAAGGATTATATCCCTGCCAATCTTGGTTTAGGGGTAGCTTATACCAAGGCATTTGATGAAAACAGTAAAGTTACTTTTGCATTTGATATTAATAAATTACTGGTTCCTACACCACCAAGCTTTAGCACAGACGCTGGTGGCGGAGGCACAGCACAGGATACCATCAATTTAAACAACTACCGCAACCAAAGTGTTGTTAGCAGTTGGTTTAAGTCGTTTGGAGATGCCCCGGGTGGTTTTTCCGAGGAGTTAAAAGAGATACAAGCTTCTTTAGGTGCAGAATTCTGGTACCAGAATCAATTCGCTTTTAGGGCAGGCTATTTTTACGAAAATGCCCTTAAAGGGAACAGACAATATTTTACCCTGGGTGCCGGTTTAAAGTACAATACTTTTGGATTAAACTTTTCTTACCTGCTGCCCTCCGGCAATGGTGTTAATCGCAATCCTTTATCCAATACACTTCGTTTTACGTTGGTATTTGATTTTGATGGCGGCGGTGACGCTTCAAAATAAAATCAGTAAACAACTTTTAAATACAACGCCCTGTAAATGGGCGTTTTTTTATGTGTTGTACTGTACATTTGCACAAAAAAAATATGAATATAAGAATTGGCTTTGGAGTAGATTATCACCAACTAATTGAAGGCAGAGATTTTTGGCTGGGAGGTGTTAAAATACCGCACAGCAAAGGAGCGCTTGGCCATAGTGATGCAGATGTGTTATTACATGCAATTTGCGATGCCATGCTTGGGGCTGCTTGCCTTGGTGACATTGGCGTACATTTTCCTGATACAGATGCTACATTAAAAAATATAGATAGCAAGATATTATTGCAACAGTCGTATGCACTTATACAACAGCATGGTTATAGAATAATAAATATTGATAGTACCCTTTGCTTACAGGCCCCAAAAATTAAGGACCATATCCCTGCCATGCAATCGGTAATAGCGTCCATCCTTTCATTACAAAACAGCGATGTTTCCATTAAAGCCACCACTACAGAAAAAATGGGTTTTGTTGGCAGAGAAGAAGGACTGGTAGCCTACGCTACACTTTTACTTATAAAAGACTAAAAAATCAGCCTGCTACAAAATTTCAGGCTTCATGTTCCTGTTCACATCACTAACTTTGCCGCCATGGAAAATGTTGAAATAAATATTGTAAACACATCTGGCAATGAGTTGCCGACTTATGCAACTGCTGGTTCTGCCGGTATGGATATAAGGGCAAACCTGCAGGATGCTGTTGTTTTGCAACCTTTGGAGCGACGTCTTATTCCAACAGGTTTATTTATTGAATTACCAGATGGCTATGAAGCCCAGGTACGCCCCCGCAGTGGCCTGGCAATAAAGCAAGGCATTACCTGCCTCAATTCACCTGGCACTATCGACAGCGATTATCGGGGTGAAATAAAAGTAATATTAATTAACCTAAGCAACGAGCCACAAACACTACATCAGGGCGACCGGATAGCCCAGGTTGTAATAGCTAAAGTTGCAAAAGCTCAGCTAAATCTTGTAACTACCATTAGTGTTACCGGAAGAGGAGAAGGTGGATTTGGACACACAGGAAAGCAATAAAGTAAATAAAAGCATGATAATAAAAAATAGGATAACTATAGTTTGGATAAATATTTTTGTAGTGATTTGCTTGTCGATGTTGGTAAGTTGTAAGTCTACCAAAAAAATACAGGCTGCCATTGTAAAGAAAGACAGTACCGCTGTAAACATTACCAATCAATCTGAACTGGATTCACTGGCAATAATAAAATCAACCTTAGATGATATCAAGAGCAATCAAATAGACTTTAAAACTTTTAGTGCAAAAATAAAAGTTGAGTACCAGGATTCTCATGGCAAGCAACCGAATATAACAGCCTATGTAAGAATATTTAAAGACAGCTTGATCTGGATATCCGGTTATGCAACTGTTTTTAATATTGAAGCATTTAGGGTATTAATCAATAAAGACAGCGTATTTGTTTTGGATAAAATTAATAAAGAAGTACAATATCGATCTATTGATTATTTACAGGAGGTTACACAAATACCCTTTGATTTTAAAACACTTCAGGATTTACTGGTTGGCAACCCCATTTTTTTTAACGACAGTGTAGTCTCTTATAAGGAAAAAGAATCTGCTACTCTATTGGGTACGGTTGATCTTAACTTTAAGCACTTGCTTACGCTAAACAAAACCAACCATGTATTAATGCATAGTAAATTAGACGACCTTGATATTAACCGCAACCGAACAGCTGATATAACGTATGGTGAATATGAAAATAAAACCGGTGTAAATTTTTCAACATACCGGGAAATAACAGTTTCGGAAAAGAACAAACTGGATATTCAAATGAATTACAAACAATACGAGTTTAACAAAGAATTACAGGCTAGTTTTAATATTCCATCTAATTTTAAACGCAGGTAATCCTTATTTTTATCGAACCCTTATTTCAGCTGCAAATTAAAAAAGTCTGAGATTAAAAAGGGAGATCGTATTACCATTATTAATAGCAAAGGAAAGTACGTTTTTGCTAAACTCTAAACTGAGCGAATGATTAAAATAATAGTAACCTGCTTTTTTTTACTTTTTTCAATGGCGGTGGTAAATGCACAAACGCCAACCTCTAAAGAACAGCAGGATCTGGAGCGCCAACGGCAGCAACTAAAAAAAGAACTGGAGCAAGCGGAGGATCTGTTGAACAGCAATAAAAAATCTACCCGGGAAAATCTGAGTACGTTGGCGCATATCAATCATAAACTGGATATACAGGAAAATGTAATTGAAAATATCAGCAAGGAAATTAACCTGATGGATAACAGCATTTACAAATCGCAACGGGATGTAACCAAACTGCAATTATTGCTGGATACACTAAAGCAGGAGTACACAAAAAGTATGGTGTATTCGTATAAAAACAGGAGTAATTCCGATTTTTTGAATTTCATTTTTTCAGCACCTGGTTTTAATGATGCTATAAAACGAATTAACTATTTAAAAAGCTACAGAAACTATCGTGAAATGCAGGGAGAAAATATTTTACGAACGCAGGCCTTGTTAAAGGGACGTATAGACGAATTGAGCGGCAACAAACAAAAGAAAAATGTGGTATTGCAAATACAAAGCAAAGAGGTAGGCGCATTGCAGGCACAGCAGGATGAAAAGGCCGCTATTGTAGCCAAATTAAAAGCGCAGGGAAAGGAATTGAGCAACCAGATTGCAGCCAAGAAAAAGCAAATGATGAAAGTAAACAATGCTTTTGCGCTTGCCATTAAAAGGGCCAATGATGAAGCCAGAAAAGTTGCTAACAATAAGGCTGCAGAGGAGCGAAAGAGTAATGAGGCGGAAATTAAGGCGGCTAAAAATAATAAGTCTGATGAAGGCAATGCAACAACAAAGACCTCTACAAAAACAAGAAAAGCAACCGCTACTGCTGCAAAGCCAGAAAATGTTTTGCTGCCCACCGATGCTGATATCAATATAAATGCAGGTTTTGAACGCAATAGAAGAAACTTACCATGGCCAGTAAGCGGCGGCTATATTTTACTTCATTTTGGATTAAATAAACTGGGCAACAACGTAGAAGTAAATAGCCAGGGAATTTCTATTGGAAGCGATATTGGAACACCTGTAAAATCAATTTTTGAAGGCGAGGTACAAATGATTAATAACTATGACGATTTACAATTGGTGGTAATAAAACACGGCAGGTATTTTACCGGCTATAGCAATATATCAGGCGTAAATTTAACCAAGGGGCAAAAGGTAAGTGTTGGGCAGGTAATAGGTAAGGTAGCAGCTAACCTTGATGGTGTAGGTGCAATTGATTTAATGATTAGTAAAGATAATAGTGAACTTAATCCCGAAGCATGGCTTAAGCCACGTTAATTCTTATAAAAGCCCTTCGTATAACTTTTCGTACTTCGGCACAATATTAGAAATATCAAACTTATTTGCCTGTGCCAATGCATTGGCTTTAAAACGATCGTGGGTTGGTTTATCTTTCAATATCGCCAACGCATTTTTACACATATCATCAACGTCGCCAACATTGCTCATATAGCCAGAATAACCATCAATGTTTATTTCGGGCAAACCGCCGGCATTGGTAGATATTACAGGTACTTCAGCAGCCATTGCTTCCAGTGCAGCCAATCCAAAACTTTCATATTCACTCGTCAATAAAAATAAATCGGCCAGGGGTAAAATATCTTCCATCTGCTCCTGCTTGCCTAAAAATTTTATTTGGTGCATAGTAACACAGTCCCTGCAAATAGATTCTGCAAATGGCCTTTCCGGCCCATCACCAATTAACACCAATGTGGCAGGTATTTCTTTGTTGATTAATAAAAAAGTATTGATAACATCTTCTACCCTTTTTACCTTTCTAAAATTAGACGCATGTACTATTATTTTTTCTCCTTTTGGTGCAAGCAGTTTTTTAAAAGCATCTACCGGTTTTTTATTAAACCGCTTTACATCTACAAAATTATGGATAACCTCAATTTCTTTTTTTATGTCAAAATTCTTATAGGTTTCTTCTTTTAAGTTTTGGGAAACTGCTGTAAGCACATCACTCTCCATCATAGAAAAAGTTACTACGGGACGGTAGGTTTTATCTTTGCCAACCAGTGTAATATCCGTACCATGCAATGTTGTAATTACTGGAATATGTATGCCCTGTACAGCTAGAATTTGTTTTGCCATATAAGCTGCAGAAGCATGAGGTATTGCATAATGTACATGCAGCAGTTCAATATCATTATTGGAAATTACATCTACCATCGTACTGGCCAAAGCCGTTTCATACGGAGGGAAATCAAACAATGGATAGGTTGGTACCCTCACTTCATGATAAAATACATTGGCCTTAAAACCACTTAATCTTACTGGCTGCTGGTAAGTTATAAAGTGAACGTTATGTCCAATATCTGCAAGGGCTTTACCTAGTTCTGTAGCCAATACACCGCTTCCACCAAAAGTGGGATAACAAACAATCGCAATATTCATGAAGGAAATGTTTAAAAGAGAATAACTAAAACAGTTGTGCAATTTACCAATTAATAAATCAGTAAGTTAGCCATTCATACATTAAATTATTGTATTGCGTTTAACGGAATATGATTTTAATGATTAAGCCGGTAAACACTTTGTATATAGAAAGCCAATATTGGGTTAGCAAAAATTACCCTGGCAAATGATATATTCATCCTGATATGTAGCAATGAGAACAGGCGGCTATTTGGATAATCCCAAAACATCTTTCATTCCATAAATACCTTTTTTATGCTGAATAAATTCTGTAGCCAGCACGGCACCTGTTGCAAAGCCCTGCCTGTTATGCGCTGTGTGGATAATTTCAATATCATCAACCACCGAGCTGTATTTTATACTATGCGTACCTGCAGCAGGGTCTATTCTTTTACTAATAATTGATAGCTCTTCCGGCGTTGCTGCCAACTGGTTAACCCATTTTTTCTTTTGTGAATTGATGTCCAATATCTGGTCGGCAATACTAATTGCCGTGCCGCTTGGCGCATCTTTTTTTTGTGTATGGTGTATTTCTTCTATGCTCACATCATACGCAGGATATTTGCTCATTAACCTTGCCAGTTGCTGGTTCAACTCAAAAAAAAGATTAACGCCAATACTAAAATTACTGGCGTATAAAAGTGCCCCATCCACTTCGGTGCAATGATGTGTGATAGTCTCTAACTGGTGTAGCCAACCCGTACTGCCACAAACTACCGGTAAGCCTGCATCAAGGCAACGGACAATATTTTCAGCAGCTGTTTCCGGACCGGTAAACTCTATCGCTACATCGCATTGCTGCAGATTAGTGGCAGTAAATTGATCAAGGTTGCTGATGTCTATTTTAAGACCAACAGTATGACCTCTTTCCACAGCAATAGCTTCAATTGCTTTACCCATTTTACCATATCCAATCAGTGCAATATTCATTGTGTTGATTAATTATTTTTTAAAAGAAAAAGTAAAACTGAGCATTAATTGGCAGATAGCCAACCTTATTTTGCAACATTTCTTTTGCCGATATTTAAAACCAGGCTAATGCCGTTTGTATTGGCCATTGAACTATGCCCGGGCTTTATTTGCAAACTTAAATTATCATTTACATCAAATGCCTTTAAATGGGCATCAACAGTTGCATCTACCACATTGAGCCCCCAGAATAAAATAAAAAAAAGTACCGCATAATCAATATTTTGTCTAAAGCTATCCCTGTAAGAACGGATGGCAGTTGGAGACAAGTTGCTAAATCTTGGGTCTATAAATCTATCATTTGAAGTGTCTTTATCTGTAATGTAAATATATGACTGCTTTAATGCCCTGTAGGTATTAATATTGTAAAGATAGATAGCAGCAGTTGTGCCTAAAGCACCATACACGATGGGCACTTTCCAGTATTTTTTATTGTAAATCTGGCCCAGCCCCGGCAATATGGCGGACCGTATAGTTGCTGTGTGAGGATTAAAATATCTAGGTGCCTTTTTTTTTACACTGTCTTTAGCAACAGGTAAAGTGTCAACTGCTTTTACCTGGGCTATGGTGAGATTACCAATAGCATGAAAGAAAAACAAGAGACAGGTGAACAATACTTTTTGCATCAACTTACTTTGATATTCAATTTGTCTAACAGGCCATTCAGTTCTTCTAATGAATAATATTCAAACGTAACTGAACCAAAGCCTTTTTTATTATGAGCAAGCTTTACCTTGGTACTAAACTGCGAGGCTAAGTTATCTTCAATCTTTTTAAATGCGGCCGGCAACTGGGCCTTTACCGAATTTTTAACAGCAAGACCACCGGTATATATTTTACGTACCAGGTCTTCTGTTTGCCTTACAGATAAATTTTTACTTTTTATCTCCGCAAAAATAAAAAGTTGCTTGTCTACCACATCCACATTTATCAATGCCCTAGCATGGCCCATGGTTATTACACCGGTACGGACTGCTATCTGTATATCGGGTGGTAATTTTAGCAGGCGGATATAATTAGTAACAGTACTTCTTTCTTTGCCCATGCGCTCTGCAACCTGCTCCTGTGTGTAATCCAACTCGTCCATCAGGCGTTTGTAGCTGAGGGCAATCTCTATTGAATTAAGGTTTTCACGCTGTAGGTTTTCAAGCAATGCCAACTCCAATAACTCTGCATCGTTGGCCTGTCTTACATAAACGGGCACATCTTTTAGTCCTGCAATTTTTGCAGCTCTAAAGCGACGTTCCCCGGCAATAAGCCTGAATTTCCCACTAGGCATCCTGCTCACTGTCAACGGCTGAATTACGTCGTGGATTTTTAAAGACGCTGCCAGTTCGCTTAAGGCAGTTTCATCAAAATCTTTACGGGGTTGTTTAGGATTTACTTCAATCTGATCGAGTGCCACCCTGTTGGTAGAGGTTGTTTTTTCAACTACTTCTGTTTTTAAATTACCGGTGGTGCTTTTTAAATCGGCGTCGATATTCTGCAGCAGGCTCCTTATTCCTTTACCCAGTGCATCTTTTTTATTTGGAGCGGTCATATATAAATTGGCTGATTGGCTGATTAGCTGGTGTGCTAATGAAGCTGTATTAAAAATCTAAGAGTTTATTTCAAGAAAACAAGTCAAAAACTGGCAAAATAGCACATCACTGAATTAGCTGATTACTTTATCTTCCTGTTTAATTTTTGTCATATTATTTTTTTGCAAAATTTCTTTTGCCAGATTTAAATAATTGATGGAGCCTTTACTATCGGCATCGTACAAAATTACCGGCTTCCCAAAGCTGGGAGCTTCGCTTAGGCGTGTGTTGCGGTGTATCATACTGCTGAATACCAATTCTTCAAAATGCCTTCTTACTTCTGCCACTACCTGGTTACATAAACGTAAACGACCATCATACATAGTCATTAAAATACCTTCAATCTGCAGGTCGGGATTAAGCCTGTTTTGGACTATTTTGATGGTGTTTAATAATTTGCCCAAACCCTCCAATGCAAAAAATTCTGTTTGTACTGGAATGGCTACACTATTAGATGCTACCAAAGCATTTACCGTAATAAGTCCCAGCGACGGAGAACAGTCAATGATGATGAAATCATAATCAGCTGCGATAGGTTCTATTATTCGTTTTAAAACACCTTCCCTATTGGGGTAATTGATCATTTCTATCTCTGCACCAACCAGGTCAATGTGAGAAGGTATCAGGTCAAGATAAGGAACATCCGTTTTTAACAAAACATCTTTTGCCAGCACCTCATTCACCATACAATCGTACAGACTCTGCGTAACATTATGCAAATCAAAACCAGTACCCGTGGTACTATTGGCCTGAGGGTCTGCATCTATCAGCAATGTCTTATATTCCAGTACAGCCAGGCTTGCTGCCAGATTGATGGCAGTTGTGGTTTTACCAACTCCACCCTTTTGATTGGCTATACCAATAATTCTTGCCATAATAATTGTAGTTCTTTATAAGTTTTTACTTTAGGTACAACAGGTTTCAAATTTACTTTATACCAGTAATTGAACATTCATCAGGTTGCCGAAAGGTATTTATTAAATGCCGCCAAAGGTACTGTTTGCAGGGCAACTTATTTATACAAAATACCAACAGCATCATTTTATTAAGGTATTCATAAGAGTGCCAACCTGTCAAATTTTGGTATTCGGCATAAAAATGGGAACAAACTGAGCCAGTAATTGTAATAACAAAAAAAGTTTGAAAGCATGTATACCGTTATATCTGGCACTAACAGAATTGGAAGTAACACACTAAAAATCGCAACAATATACCAACAACTCCTGCAAAAAAAGGGAATAGAGGCAAACTTGCTTTCACTGGCAAATATCAATCTGCTTGTAAGGGATGCTGCATTTGAAAAGATTGAAAACGAATTGCTTATACCAACCAGTAAATTTCTATTTATAACGCCGGAGTATAATGGCAGTTTTCCCGGTGCCTTAAAAATGCTGATAGACACCAGTAAATCAAATAGCATCTGGGCAAATAAAAAAGCATTACTTACAGGTGTTTCAACAGGAAGAGCGGGCAATTTAAGGGGGATGGAACATTTGGCGGGTGTTTTAAATTATTTAAAAATAACTGTTCTCCCTAACCTTTTACCCATTTCTGTGATAAATACCTTGATGGATGAAAATGGACAATTGAAAGATGAAAATACGTTGCAGGTAATTAACCAGCAGTTAGAACAGTTTATAGAATGGGCCTGATACGTATAAGGTAGCCTGTTTTTATAGTGGTACATCAATAACAATTTGTTAAGGCGATTAATTTTACCTTCACGCACTAAAAATCACAATTACATATGCGCTCAATTTGGGGTCAAATCATTTTCATCGTACTTATTTTATTGATTGATTTATATATTTTTCAGGCAGTAAAAGCAGTAAGCGCTTCTTCAAGCACTAGAACCAAAACAATTATTCAAGGCATTTATGTAGGAATTACCATTTTGTTTACTGTTTGCTTCCTGCTATCTGCTTACTCACATTCTCTCTCCATTCCAAAAATTGTGCGTACCTATTTGTTTGCAATGGTTGCAGGCTTATTTGTTACAAAAATTGCCATAGTTTTTTTTATAGCTATCGATGATGTTCGCAGGTTATTTGTTTGGATAATTTCAAAATTCCAAACCAATACTGCAACTGCAATTGACCAAAGCAGCGACGGTATCAGCCGATCAGTATTTTTAAGCTGGATAGGTTTGGCAGCTGGCGGTACTTTATTTGGAAGTTTGATATATGGCTTTAGTAACAAATACAATTATGCCATCAAAAAAAATAAACTGGCGTTTGAAAATTTACCCGCAGGCTTTAAAGGGCTTAAGATCGTACACATAAGCGATATACATTCCGGTAGCTTTACAGACCCTGATGCTGTAAGGCATGGCGTACAGAAAATACTGGATGAAAAACCTGATATTATTTTGTTTACCGGCGATCTTGTAAATGATATGGCCAGTGAAATGCAGGAGTATATTCATATTTTCAGTTTGCTAAAAGCCCCGATGGGCATCTATTCTACACTCGGCAACCATGATTACGGCGATTATGTAACATGGCCCAGAGATGGGATTAGCAAGGACGAAAACATGGCAAACCTAAAGCAGTTGTACGAAATTATGGGTTGGCGTTTATTAATGAATGAGCATGTGGCATTGGAAAGAGGAGGTGATAAAATAGCATTACTAGGCATTGAAAACTGGAGTACTAAAGCAAGGTTTCCAAAACACGGCAGAATGGATTTAGCCCATAAAGGCACCGAAGATTTTCCTTTTAAAATATTGATGAGCCACGATCCAAGCCATTGGGAGGGGCAGGTAATACCCGATTATGCTGATGTAGACTTAATGCTGAGTGGCCATACACATGGTATGCAGTTTGGTGTATCTATACCTGGTTTTAAATGGAGCCCTGTTCAATATTTGTACAAGCAATGGAGCGGCCTTTACGAGAATGAAAAACAAAAATTATATGTAAACCCTGGCTTTGGTTTTATAGGTTATCCAGGCAGGGTGGGTATTTTACCGGAGATTACGGTGATTGAGTTGGTGTAATTCAAACATTTAAATAAATATAATCCCCTTAATGGCGCTTTGTTTATTCAATAATGTTAAACTCCTACCATCTGTCAAAGGATTTGCAGGAAATAGGAAATTTTTCTGGGAATTAACAGGAATAAGTATTTTAGAAGAGTTCGATTTTTTATAAACCATATTATTTATTATATCCAATTCTTACCCTATCATCCCATTTTCTTTGGGCAGCTTTTTCATCAAGTAGATTTTCCAGTGCATCATAAATTTGATTTAGCTGTTCATCGTGGCTTCCTAACTTTTCTTTTACTAATTGCATTTGTAATTTCAGGTCACTTTCTATTAATATTACTTTTCTTATTGCTACAAATGCTCTCATTATGGCTATGTTCATTTCTATAGCTTTATAGGAATTAAGCACACCACTAAGCATAGCTATTCCTTGTTCTGTAAAGGCATAAGGGTAGTATTTAGTATGTTGTCCACGCCCGGGCTTTAAGGTTTCATTTTGCAACCTTAAAGGATTGCTATTTTCTAAGGTTTCAATTTGCAACTTTAAACTGTCCCATACTGATATAATCTGGTAAAGGGTTTAAATGAAAATACCCTGCTAAATAGCAAGGTATTCCTGTTTCGGGGAGCAGACTTGAACTGCCGTCCGCCGCTGCGGATAAGACTTCGATTCTCAATGAGTCAATTTTTTTACAAAATCTCTACCAGCACCTGTCTTCAACCATTTCTCATATAACATTGCATCCTGTTTAAACTCAAATTCTTTTGTGTAAATAAGTTTCCAGGGTCTATATTTAGAAGTCCAGCCTTTCCCTAACTCATTATGAGACAACAATCTTTGCTCAAGATCTGAAGTAAAGCCTGTGTAGTGTTTATTAGAATTTAGAGAATATAAAATGTAAACTGTAAATGACATAAACTAAAGAAGCTCCCTTTTAGGAGCTTTCTTGTAGTATCGGGGAGCAGACTTGAACTGCCGACCTTCGGGTTATGAATCCGATGCTCTAACCAGCTGAGCTACCCCGACATAATATTTT
>JBBQEA010000071.1:0-20892 GCA_038320245.1 Chitinophagales bacterium
TTTTGCATCGCCTTCTTTACCTGTATAGGCATTTACACCAATGCGCCCCTGCAACTCTACTAATGTACCTTTAGTAAGGTATTGGGCAATGGCAGGATTTACCCAATAATCGCATTGAACATAAGTAACAATTTTTGTTACCTCGTTGCTGCCCTTCGCTTTGTAGTTGTCATTAATAGCTACATTAAAATTTACTACCTGTTTGTCGTTTTTAACGGTGGTTACTTTTGCATCACCTGTTAACCTTGCTGTAATTTCCATTTGATTAAAATTTATAAATGATTAAAAATTGTTTAACTCGGCATGCGCCTCGTTCGTTCTAATCGTAGCAACCCGGCCTTGAAACAGGATTTGGGAAAAGCAAGGTTTTTGTAAAAAGAATACTACCCCACAAATATTTTCTGCGAAGCAGGCCAAAACGGGGTGGAGATTGTTTTTGCAAAACCTGTGGCGACCGGAGTGGGAACGGAGGGAAGACCTTGCTTTTTCAAAATGCTGTCAAGAAATTTGCGACAGATAGGGATGAATGAGAGTTACTACCATCAATAATTGATGAGTCATTTAAAAGATGGATTCTTAAAAAGGGTTTTAAGTATTTTGTATAGAAATCTGTAGAAAATATTTGTAGTTTCTTTATTTCAAACATCCTTGAATTGTGGTTGGTGAGTTACGAGCCAATCTCAATGACCAATCTCATTATCCGATACAGTTCTCCCGGCTTATTTGCCGTAGGCGTAAAAGAAATAAGACGGGTGTACTGTATCGGCTCATTACAATAGTTTTTGACAAGTCTTTTTTTGAGCAATCACTTAGTAATCTTTGCAATTTGATTAATCTGGAATTGTGTTTGGTGAGGCACGAGTCAATCTCAATGACCAATATAATTATCTGGTGCAGTTCTCACGGCTTATTTGCTGAAGGCGTAAAAGAAATAAGACGGGTGTACTGCGGTGGGTCTTAGATAATTTATTTAATCTTAAAGTATACTAATTAAAAGATTTCACCACTGTTGTGGGCTAAGTCTGTTGCTTTGAAGTAAGTGGGTGACAGCAATGAGGAGTTTGTGCCAGTATTATTTTTGTATGTTCATTAACGAAATGAACAAGCGACTCCACGGTCGTAATTTGCTTTGTTTCTTTATAAGGAATATAAACATCAAATTCGCTTTCTATATCCATAATTAATTCTACCAAACCCTGTCAGTCTATGCCTAAATCTTTTACAAAGGAGCTATCATTAGTAATTTCAAATTCACTGATGCCAAATTTTAAAATAATTATTTCTTTTATTCCTACACTATGGTCAGTCATGTCTAAGTATTTATTCCATCGTAATTAAAACTTTAGCAATCCGTAAACATTCTACGTTCATTATTTTAAATCCAAATTAATCTAAACCTACATTTCTAGAGGCCAGGAGGGAATTCATGAATTATAATAACAATAAACAAATAAAAAAGAATACTTGAATAGTTTGTTTTATCATAAACTATAAGTTTTAAAATAAATGCGCCAACAGAAATCAATCTTTGATCCTTACCTTCAGCAATTTTATCGAATTAATAAACACTAAGGTATCCGGAAGCAAATGTATAGCAGCGGCCTGAATAGGCCCTATTATCCTTAATAAGACAAGGATGATTCCGGTTATATGTACCACGCCTACGCCAACAATAATATTTTCCTTAATAGTTTTAAATGCTCTTTTACTAATTGCCCTTGCCCTTGCAATTTTTTCCAGTTTATCCTGCATCAAAACAATGTCTGCCGCTTCCATTGCTGCCTCAGTTCCCATAGCGCCCATTGCAATACCAATATTTGCCTGAACTAATGCAGGGGCATCATTTATGCCATCGCCAACCATCGCTACTTTACTCTTATCTTTTTGTAATTCTTTAATGATATTAATTTTGTCTTCTGGTAATAAATTAGCTCTGTAGTCGGTTATTCCAATTTGTTCAGAAACATGCTTTGCAGTTTCAGGATTATCACCTGTAAGCAGTACAATATTTTTGATCCCGCTTTTTCTTAACCCGGCAATCATCTCTTTTGCACCTACTCTGATAGCATCTGAAATATATAAAATGCCGGCTAATTTATTATCTAAGGAAAGGTAGATTGCTGTATCCGTAAGATTTTCGGAAGCGGGTGACATGAATACACTATTTTCTATCATAAAGGATTTATTGCCTAATAAAACTGGCTTACCATCTACCTCGGCCTTTACACCACGCCCTTTAATAACTTCAAAATTCGCTGGTTCGTTATAAGAAACTTTTAATTTGTCGGCATAGCTTAAAATTGATTTTGCAAGTGGATGTGCTGAACGTCTGTCGGCTGCAGCGGCAAACTTTACCAAGTCATTTTCAGAATAATTTTTATCTATAATTTCAACCTTGTTAACCGTAGGGCTGCCTACTGTTAATGTACCTGTTTTATCAAAAACAATAGTAGTAACTTTTGCAAGTTCTTCTAAAAATTTCCCACCTTTAACAAGGATACCTTCCCTTGCTGCACGGGCAATAGCTGCTATAGTAACCAAAGGTGTGGCTAAGCCAAGTTCTGCCGGAGAAGTAAAAATGAGTAAAGCAATTACCAGTTTAACATCACTGGTATAAAAATAGACAGCGCCAACAAAAATAAATACAATGGGAATTAACCATGAAGCTACTTTATCGGTAAATTTTTCAATAGGAGCCTGTTCACTTTCTGCGTCTTCTACTAATGTAATTATTCTTGAAAAAACAGTGTCCTTACCAGCTTTGGTCATTTGAATATCCAATGCACCCAATTCAACAATAGTACCTGTAAAGGCATCACTACCAACTGTTTTTTCCTGCGGTACACTTTCTCCTGTAATAGGCGCCTGATTTACTGAACCGGAACCTGATGTTACTTTGCCATCTACAGGAATTTTTTCACCGGCCTTTACCAAAACAATATCACCGATTTTTAAATCACTTATTTGAACTGTTTCTTCTTTTCCTTCCATTTTTACAATTGCCGTTTTAGGTACTGAACCAATTAATTCCTTTATTGAATTTCTTGCCTTTTCTCCACTGGCACTGGCAATATATTCAGCAATTAAAATAATCATAAGTACAACTGCACCTGCAAGGTATTCTTTACCAAGTACGGATATAATTACGGCAATGGTGATAAATATTTCAGTGCCTATTTTCCTTTCCTTAACTAAATCTGTAGCCGCTACTTTTACTAATGAGTATAGCCCAAAAGCCATAGCCGCCAACAAAACGGGTAACGGGATAATAGTAAAATAGAATAACAGGCTTGCTATACCTACAGTAAGAATGCGAACAATCTCCCAAAGGAATTGCCGGGAAAAGAATGTTTGAGAATAATTCATTGGTTTCGAATAAAATGGTAAAAAAATATGGTAATTAAAGAATGGCAAAAATTTTCCAGAAAATTATTTCTGTTTTTCCCGATTCTATAATAGCAGTTTCATATGTAACATTTTAAATAAATTTTATTTTCTTTGAAAACTACAGAATAAGAAACTTTGAGATGTATTGAATGGCGTTTGGTGTGTTTCTTCAATACATTTTATTCTTTTAAAGCTTCTTTCAAAACGATTTGACATTGATGTTTCTGAATACTGCCTTATATTAAGCCCACTGCATTTTGCAGGGCCGTTTTCAGAAAATGTGCCTAACACTAAGTAGCCATTCTCATCAATTCCTTTTTCTGCAACAGAGACATATTTATTTACTGCATTCTCATTTGTAAGAAAATGAAACGCTGCCCTGTCGTGCCAAAAATCGAATTGGATTGGTGGTATAAATTCTGTAATATCCGTTACTACCTAATGAATCTGTTTCGCTTTGTCGCCTAATCGTTGCTTTGCTTTTTCAAGTGCGTTGGCTGAAATATCCAACACCCAAATATTTTTAAACCCCTTGTCCAATAAGGCATCCACCAAATGACTATCACCGCCTCCAATGTCAATAATATTGGCAGTTAGTGGCAATTGAAACAATTCTAAAAACTCCATTGAAGTTTTCAGATAAGGTTGGAACCAACTTACTTCTGTTTGTTGTTTGGTTGCAAATACTTTCTCCCAATGTTGTTTATTTGTTTCCATATTATTGTTTATAAAGTTTATTCGTCATCACTGTTTTTCATTTTGCTTAATAATTCATAAGCACCATTAATCACAACTTTAGAATTGTTGCTGTCAAAATTTTAGGGCAAAATTATTTCAGTATATCCCAATTCTGTTACACCAGTTTTAACTGCAATAATTTTAAAATTAGTTGAACTGTCTTTTGGATTATTACCTATTGCAACGAAAATATATTTACTGCCCTGATATTCTACAATTGCCTTTTCAGGCAGGGCAGTTACTTTACTATTACTTGCTTCAACCAATGCTTTTAAATACATGCCGGGCAATAGTTTTGTATCTTCTTCATCTAAATGGCAGTGAATGTGTACGGTTCTTTCATTGCTTATTTCCTTCCCAACCAAATACACTTTTGCTGTTCTTTCCCTACTCTCATTTGCTAACGTAAACCGTACTTTTTGCCCTACCTGCAATTTAGGCACATCTCTTTCAAATACCGTTAATTCAGCGTGAAGATGTTTGGTGTCAACAATCCTGAATAATTCATCTGTTGGGTTTACATATGCACCTATATTAGTATGCACTTGTGTAACATAGCCGCTAATAGGTGTATGAATACTGATTACTGAAATAAAATTAGAACTGGAAACCGATGCAGGGTTAATGCCAATTGCTTTTAGTTTAGAACTGATTGCACCGATTGTGCCTTCCAAACTGCTTATCTTTCCCTTCATAGCATTGTTTTCACTGACCGCTTTTTGCCAGGCTTTCTTTGCATTAATATCTTCATCCTGCAATTCTTTTTGCCTTTGTAAATCCAACTCCAAATATTGCTGTTGACTTTTATTTTCCTGTAACTGTCCTCTTGCTTCCACTAAATCCTGTTGCAGCGTTAGCAAATCAGGATTGCTTAATGTGGCTATTATTTGCCCCTGCTTCACATACATGCCTTGCAACATTTCGTTTGATTTTATGTAACCGCTTGTGGGTGCAGATATGCTTACGAGGTTTTGCGGCGGCACATCCAGCATACCGTTTACTTTTATTGTGCCGCTTAATTGTTTCATTTCAACAGTGCCCAATTGTATGTTGGCTGTTTTGTATTGGCCTTTTGTAAATTCAACTGTATTGGTTTCCTGCTTCTTGGGTTCTTCTTTTGGCACCTCTGTTTTACTATTGCAGGATGATACAATGATTCCAAGAGTAAGAATGATGTTTGAAAATGTATATACTGATTTCATTTTGTAATTTCTTTTTGTTGAATTAATTTTTGCCTGATAAATATTCTATGTTGATGATACTTTGGTTGCACTGGTGCAATGCCTTCAAATAATTTTCTTTTATGCTGATGGCATTTTTTATTCCCATCAAATATTCTGGATAACCAATTTCGCCTTTACTATAGGATGCAATTGCTTGTTTTAAAATTAAATCGGCATTGGGCAGGGCTGATGTGTTGTAATATTCTAAACTGTTCCTGTTCTTTAAATATTCCTGTACAGCTTGCCGGTACTGGCTTTGAATAGCAGTTTGATTGAGTTCATAATAAGTCCCTGCAATTTGGTTATTTACTTCGGCTGCTTTTATTTTAGCTTTATAACTGCCATAAAATAAAGGAACAGCAATGCCAACCTGAACCCCCTGAAACCTTTTGCTGCCATCAAAATATTTGTCTGTTCCGTTTACATTTTGAAAACCAATTAACGACTGGTTAAAATATCCTGCGGTAATATCAGGCAATGATTTTGCTCCTTCCACCTTTTTTTGTTTTGCTGCAATATCTATCTGCTGTTTCAGGTAGGCTAAATATGGGTTTGAGTTGATGGCATTTGTATCAGCCATTACTGTAAAACTATTTTCTACTAATGCAGTATCGATTATAGAAATAGTTTCATTACTTCCAAATAAGGTTTGTAATTGAGCAAGATAAATTTGAATATCTGCATCATTTTGCAGCAACTCATTCTTTATTTCATTGCTCTGGGTTTCGGCAGTTGTTTTTGCCAATAAATTTCCTTCGCCTGTTTTGTAACGCAATGCTGCTGATTTTACAAAGCCTGTGTAAATGCTGTCCTGCTTTATCAATAATTGTTTTTGTGCAAACAGATATTGTAAAGTACCGTACACCTGTTTTACCTGATATAGCAATTCGTTTTTTGTAACGGCTAATTTTAATTCGCTTCCTTTTATTAAGGAATTGCCCAATGCTTTGTTGGCTGTAAATACAGTAGGGAAGGGAATTGCTTGAGTTGCTGTAAAATGATTATCAGTTTTGTTGATACTGTTATACTGCCCGTATTGCAAACCAATATTTGTTTTTGGGATTTCAGTCAACGACTTTTTGTATTGGTTTTGATAATCAATTTCCAACTTGGCCGAGGTGATTGATTTATTGTTTTGTGCTGCCCGTTGTAGTGCTTGCTTTATACTTACAGGCTGTGTTTGTGATTTAGCAAATGATGTAACAAACAACAAAGCAATCATTGTTGTAGCAGGTGCAATATTTACCTTTTTGCTTTTAATTTTCTCAAACCATATATACAAAATCGGCAACACCAATAAGGTTAATAATGTAGCAGTAAGCAAGCCGCCAATTACAACTGTGGCTAATGGCTTTTGCACTTCTGCACCGCTGCCGTGGCTTAATGCCATTGGCAAAAATCCTAACGATGCAACTAATGCAGTCATTATTACTGGTCGCAGCCTGATGGCTGTTCCCTTTTTTATTATTTCAGTTAAGTTGGTCATACCTTCTTTTTTTAAGCGGTTAAATTCTGCAATTAATACAATGCCGTTTAATACTGCCACGCCAAATAAGGCAATAAAACCTACTCCTGCGGAAATACTAAATGGCATTCCCCTTATCCATAGTGCAAATACACCACCAATGGCAGACAATGGGATCGCTGTAAAAATTAATAATGATTGTTTGAGTGAATTGAATGTAAAAAACAAAATTGCAAATATGAGAAGCAACGCTACTGGTAATGCAATACTTAACCTTGCCCTTGCTGCTTCTAAGTTTTCAAACTGTCCACCATACGAAGTATAATAGCCTGGCTCAAATTTTATTTGTTCATCAATTTTTTGCTGCATCTCTTTTACAATACTTGCCACATCCCTTCCACGGATATTGAAGCCAACAATAATTCTTCGCTTTGCATCATCTCTTTGTATTTGGTTGGGGCCTTGAACAAAATCTATATCTGCCAATTGATCTATCGGTATTTGATTTCCGTTGGGTGCTGTTACAAACAAACCTCTTATATCTTCTAAGTTTTGGCGATTATCTTTTTCTAATCTCACTACCAATTCAAATCTTTTTTCTCCCTCAAAAACCAAACCTGCACTTTCACCTGCAAACGCAGTACGAATGGCTTTATTAATTTCTTCAATGTTTAAACCAAATTGTGCAATTTTATCCCGGTGAAATTTTATAACAATCTGCGGCAAGCCTGTTACTTCTTCCACATACACATCTTCTGCTCCGTTTGTCTTTTTGGCAATAGCGCCAACTTGTTTAGCATATTGAGTGAGTTTGTTTAAATCTTCGCCGAATATTTTTATAACTACATCCTGTTTTGCACCTGTCATTAATTCGTTGAAACGCATTTGTATGGGTTGCTGAAAGCTGTATGAAACTCCTGCAATATTATCCACCAGTTTGGCATTCATTTTCTCAGCTAATTCATCCCTTGTTTTTGCACTTGTCCATTCGCTTTTATCTTTCAATACCACAATCATATCTGCAGCTTCTACCGGCATAGGGTCGGTTGGTATTTCTGATGAGCCTATTTTGCCAATTACTTCTTTTACTTCGGGGAAATTATCTTTTAAAACTTTTGCACCCTGTTGTACTGCTTCAATAGTCTGGCTCATACCGCTGCCCGTAAGCACCCTTGTTTCTACTGCAAAATCTCCTTCTTCTAATGTTGGTATAAACTCTGCACCTAAAAAATTAAATACAATTACACTCAACACTAATAAGCCAACTGCAATAGCTACAACAAGCCTTTTTGATTTTAATGTAAAATTTAATGCTGGTTTATAAATTCGTTGAAAGAAAGCCATTATTCTATCTGAAATATTTTTCTTAGAGCTTATTAATTTATTCAGGAATAAAGCACTCATCATGGGTATGTATGTGAGGGAAAGAATAAATGCACCTAAGATGGCGAATGAAACTGTTTGTGCCATTGGCTTAAACATTTTACCTTCTACACCCACCAAAGCAAGGATAGGCAAGTAAACAATAAGAATGATAATTTGGCCAAACGCTGCACTGCTCATCATTTTACGGGCATTGCCCAACACACTATGGTCCATTTGTTGCTGGTTCAATTGCTGCCCTTTATGTTTTTCAAACAAGTGATGCAATGTTGCTTCTATAATAATTACAGCACCATCTATTATCAAACCAAAATCAATTGCACCCAAGCTCATCAGGTTGCCGCTTACGTCAAATAAATTCATCAGCGAAATGGCAAACAACATTGCCAATGGAATAACAGAAGCTACAATTAAACCTGCCCTTATATTCCCCAACATAATCACCAAAACAAAAATTACTATCAATGCCCCTTCTGCTAAGTTTTTGCTAACCGTGCCAATAGCATTGTCCACCAATTTTGTCCTGTCTAGGTAAGGGTCAATTGTTACCCCTTCGGGCAATGTTTTTTCTATTTGTGCTATGCGTTCTTTTACTTTATTGATGGTGGCAGATGAATTTGCACCTTTCAACATCATAACTACAGCACCTGCAACTTCGCCTTCATTATTCCTTGTCATAGCGCCGTACCGGGTGGCAGTACCGAACTGTACCGTGCCAATATTTCTTATCAGTACGGGAATATTATCAGTACCACTTTTTACAACTATGTTTTCAATATCCTCCATGCTGGTTATCAAACCTTCACTTCGTATAAAATAGGCGTTGGGCTTTTTATCAATGTATGCACCACCGGTGTTTTGGTTGTTTTTTTCCAAAGCTGTGAACACATCTGGAATGCTGATGTTCATACTACGCAGTTTGTCCGTGTTAAGAGCAATTTCATATTGCTTCATATAGCCACCAAAGCTGCTTACATCTGCAATGCCTTCCACACCCAATAACTGCCTTCGTACAATCCAGTCCTGAATGGTTCGTAAATCAGTTACGGTATATTTATTTTCATATCCTTTTTTGGTATGTAAAACATATTGATAAATTTCTCCTAAGCCTGTAGTAACGGGTGCTAACTGTGGTGTTCCTAAACCTGTCGGAATTTGTTTGGATGCTTCCACCAATCTTTCGCTTACTTGTTGCCTTGCCCAATACACATCAATATTTTCTTTAAAAACAATGGTTACAATGGACAAACCAAAACGGCTGAAAGAACGCACTTCTTCAATGGATGGAATGGTTGCCATGGTTTGCTCAATGGGAAATGTTACAAAGCGTTCAATATCCTCTGCACCATTGCTGGGCGATTGGGTAATAATTTGTACCTGGTTATCGGTAATATCCGGCACGGCATCAATGGGCAATTGTTTTACGGAGTACACGCCCCAAACAATTAAAGCCAACACCATTAGCCCAATTGCCAATTTATTTTTTATACTGAATTGAATGATTTTATTTAACATGAAAATGCTGTAATTACTGGTAATAATATAAATGCAATAAGCCTTGCAATAATTAATTGCATGGAAGATTTAGCTTGTAAGAACTAAATTGATTTAAGCAGTAATTGAAGGTGGTCCGCGTAAAGAAAATGCAGAACTGCCAGAAGAAGAATAAATGTCGGGATGATCGGGATAAAATAGCGGGACAGGTTCGCCTGCTCCGTAAAATTTGAAATTGAACAAAGTTATGCAGGGAATATCCGATTGAAGTATATCACTTTGTTTAACAGAAGTAATCTGATGTGTAGAGATAAATTGATTGCTAGTGCCAACATGCTGGAAATGCGAAAACAGATGACCTAACCCATTGTCAATGTTATCATCGTGGTGATCTTTATCATGGTGTTGTTCTGTTGCTGTTTCGTTCTCGTCATGATGAGGAATAATGTTGTGTGCCAATACAACCGCATAGGCAGTAAAAAAAATAAATGATATAAGTAGCTTTTTCAGCATTTTGGAAGGTGAAGTTAACGTAAAATGTTTGGTTTGCAAACCATGGCTTATTGATAAGGCAGATGAACGTTAAAGGCAGCATAAAGGGCTTTGCGTAACTGGCAAAGCCCTTTGCGATTAATTAAATATTGAGACTATGTTAGTTTAATAAGTAAATGTAAGTCCTGCACCTACACCCATATCGCTATCCCAATGCGTTGATACCGAAATATATTTGGTGGCTATGTAGCGTAATCCTGCCATGTATTCTTTATCGGTATTTATCATCCAGCCAAAACGCAGGCGTGGTGTTACGGCTATATCTTCTCTTGATAACTGGAAACGAAGTTTGCCATCTGCATCAAACCTGAAATCTGCTACTGTTAAGGTTGGTAAAGTAAATGCAATACCTGCTACTGCTGTTTTACGGTTATTTTTATTGCTTACCTGTCCGAACCAGTTTTTTGCTTCACTGCCGAATATATTTTTTTGAGTGCCATGCAAATCGAAAATATTTTTGGCAAACATTCTTTCTGTCTTATAATGATAATCAAAGCCCACATAAGGATAAATCCATTGCATTTTACCTAAGTATCTTCCTACCATTGTTTCGCTTTCGTAACCATGTTCACTATGATAACCTAAATGCCAAAGCGTACTTAGTTTCCAACGAGTGTTTGCAAACATTGCCATTCCATCACTACCATTTGTTTCAATGCCAGTTTTAGTCATAAAATGAAACATCCTGTCATCAGCAAATAATTTACGCTGTGCTAATTTTGGATTTGGCATTTCAGGATTGGCAGGTGAATTTTCATAACTAAAAACCCTGCCCATGCCACTCATCATATGATATAAGATATGGCAATGAAAAAACCAGTCGCCACTTTCTGTCGCCGCAAATTCCAAAGTGTCCAATTCGATTGGCATTATGTCTATAATATTTTTCATAGGGGAATATTCCCCTTGTCCGTTGAGTAACCTGAAATCATGACCGTGCAGGTGCATGGGATGCCGCATCATGGAATTGTTGTATAAAATGATGCGTACGTTTTCTCCCTTCTTTATTAAAATTTTATCAGTTTCGGAAACTACTTTATTATCCAGGCTCCACACATAGCGGTTCATATTTCCTGTAAGATTAAATTTTAATTCTTTCACCGGGCCTTCCCGTAAGGTTGTTTTTTCAGTAGCTTTTAACATGGTGTAGTTGAGGGTAACAATATCCGTTTCCTCCGGAGCCATATTCATACCCGTAAAAATTTATCGTAAGCCACATCACTAACATCCATTGAGTTCATACGTTTCCATTCATTGGTTAACTTAGTTTTAAGATAACCGCTTTGAATTGCTTCACTAAAGTTCTGCGTAGTACCTTTCTTAATGGCAAACCAATTTAATTTTGATCTGCACGCTTAATTTCGCCAAGTTATTAAAATATAATCCTATTTGGAGTAAAGCTTTGAATTGAATAAAGAACCCCGATGCCCTTATATTCAGGATTTTCGCCTGTTCATTGTTACATTAAACCAATACCTTTTCCATTTGCAAATTATAATCTCCGCGCCGGGCAGCGGCATCTAATTTTGCACGACGATATAATAATTTTTGTGCTCCCTTCGTATTCGCTTCCTCTCCTTTCCATATATCGAGCGCAGGCTGCTGAATGGCTCTTGCGAAAGAAAACGTAACGATCCAGGGCAAGCGGTTTTTAAACTTGGTATGTATCGCATTCAAATGGGCAGCCGCATCTTCAGGTGATTGTCCGCCGGATAAAAATGCAATGGCAGGCATAGCCGCAGGAACGGATGCAAGCAAACAATTCACGGTAGCCTCAGCAACTTCATCAATGCTGTTTTGGTTGGCGCTTTCTGTTCCGGCAATTACCATATTTGGCTTTAAGATCATGCCTTCTAGATCAATCTTAAATTGATACAATTGATAAAACAGCATTTTCAAAACCTTCTCTGTAACATCATAACATTGTTGTATGGTATGATTACCTGTCATCAACACTTCTGGCTCCACAATTGGCACAATGCCAACCTCCTGGCATAAAGCAGCATACCGTGCAAGTGTATCTACATTGGCTTTAATACAGGCTGTGGTTGGAATGCCATCACCGATAGTGATTACGCCACGCCATTTGGCAAAACGGGCACCCATTGTTTTATATTCTGCTAAACGTTCACGTAAACCATCCAACCCTTCGGTAATTTTTTCATTGGGGAAACCAGCCATTGGCTTAGCACCCGTGTCAACTTTTATTCCCGGGATGATTCCGGCCTTTACCAGTACATCTGCCATCGGTATCCCATCAGTTGTTTGCTGGCGAATTGTTTCGTCATACAAAATAGCACCGCCGATACTTTCATTTAAACCAGGCGTTGTAACAATCAGTTCACGATATTTACGACGAATCTCTATTGATTGCGGAATACCTGCTGCAGCAAAACGTTTGTTACAGGTGCTTGAGCTTTCATCCATTGCCAGCAACCCTTTATTGCCGGCAAAAAGTTGTTGTATGGTATCTTTTAATATTTGCTTATTCATGTTAATCAATAATTTTAAAAACCCTTTTAAACAGTTGAATTAAAAAAACAGGTGCAATACTGGTAGCAACAATAATTAACCATGTATTTATACTCAGCATTTGCAGCCCAATAATTTTATTAAGCGGACTAACGAAATAGAATACAGCCATGATTGCAATACATAACAGCAAGGCTGCCCAAATAAATTTATTACGGGTAATTTCATTATTAATGAAGGAAATTTTACGGGAGGATAAATTTAATACATGCCACAACTGAGATAAAGCAAGGCTGAAGAAGGTGATGTTATTACTCAATTGTGCATTGTACTTTAAATAATAGCTGCAATACCAAGTTACAAGCATAATAGGCAAAGCTATTAACAGCGCATACGCATTTATTGTAAACCAATCTCTTTTAATTATAATAGGTTCTTGTGGATTTCGTGGAGGGATTTTCATAATTAATTTATTGCCTTTGCCAAGCCCCAATGCCAGCGCCGGAAAAATATCTGTAACCAAATTGAGGAAGAGTATTTGTAAGGGTAGAACCGAAAACCCGAAGTTTAATAATCCATAAAAAAATACTATAAATATTTCACTAAGGTTGCAGGAGAGCAAATACATTAAAAAGTTTTTAATGTTTTTAAAAATTACCCTGCCCTGCATAATGGCTGCCACGATAGAAGTGAACGAATCATCTTTTAAAATCATCGCTGCTGTTTCTTTGGCCACCTGTGTGCCTCGTATACCCATAGCTATACCAATGTCTGCTTTTTTTAGTGCCGGGGCATCGTTTATTCCATCACCCGTCATGGCAACAATATTGCCCTGCTTCTGATAAAGACTAACCATGTCTAACTTTTGCCTTGGTGTAACCCTTGCAAAAATAGTAGCGGCAAATAATTTTTCTTCAGGTAATTTGGTGTCTAATTCTTTACCATTTATAACAACATTGTCTTGCTCTGATAGCTTTATTTTTTCAGCAATATTGAGTGCTGTTGCCGGATGGTCACCCGTTATCATAATAACTTTAATGCCTGCATCTCTGCATGATTGCAACGCATCCACCACTTCCATACGGGGAGGGTCTAAAAACCCTATCAGAACTGCAAGGGTTAAGCCCGAGAAAAAATTATCGGTGGAGATATCGGCTGCTTCCTTAAAAGCAAGTGCCAATACTTTTGAGCCCTGCGACTGAACGATGTCTGCCTTATTTAAAAATATTTTTTTTTCAGCCTCAGTTAACGGGAGTATATCATCGCCTGAACAATATGAAATACATTGTTTTATTAAAGCTTCTACAGCCCCTTTTGCCGCTACAAAATTGCCAGTATCTGTTTTATGTAAAGTGGCCATTAATTTTGTTTCAGAACTAAATGGCTCTTCTGCAATACGGGGATATGATGCATTTATATCTGCCGGATTTGCTTTGCTGGAATTTACAAATTGTAACAGTGCGACTTCAATTGGATCGCCTAAATATTTTTCCTTATTTTTTTCTTCTTTACTTACTGCGTTGTTGCATAAAGTAGAGATGAGTAATAAATTTTTAAATGCAGCTTTGTTTTTTTTAATTGCTGCACTAATGTCTTCGGTATTTTTATCAATCGTTATGTCTTCATCAAAAAATATCAGGCTGTTTACATCAATTTTATTTTCTGTAAGTGTACCTGTTTTGTCAGTAAAAATGGTGTTAATGCCACCAAGTGTTTCTACTGATGCCAGTTTTTTAATTAGCACCTTTTTCCTGGCCAGGCGTAACATGCCATAAGTAAGTGCGATAATGCTTACAACAGGAAGCCCTTCCGGGATGGCAGCCACGGCCAATGCCAATGCAGTTTCTACAATAATGTAAAACTGTTTGCCCTGCAGCAATCCTGTTATAATAAATATGCCTGCAAATGCAGCCGTAACCACCATTAATATTTTTGTAAGTCCCTGTAGCTTCTTTTCTAATGGGGTATCATCCTGCTTTGCAGTTTCAACCATCCGGGTAATTTTTCCTAATTCTGTTTGAAGGCCTGTACCGGTTACGATGGCCCTGGCATTGCCTTTTACAACAGATGTACCTTTAAATATTAAATTGATTTTGTCAGCAAGGGATACATCCTTTTCTATAATTTCAATAGTTTTTTCAACCGGTAATGATTCACCTGTAAGTGCCGATTCATCAATTTCAAATTGATTTACTTTAATTAATCTTGCATCGGCCATTACGATATCACCAGCTTCTAACTCCAACACATCTCCGGGGACAATTCTTTCAGATGGGATTTCTTCAAGGGCATCGTCTCGCCAAACTTTTGAAACGCTGCTATCCATTTCTTTTAGTGCCTTCATAGAATTACGGGCTTGTAGTTCCATAAAGAAACCCAGTAAGGTGGTAATAAAAATTACAACAATAATAGAAAATCCTTCTATCCAATCTTCAAAGAAAAAAGAGAAGCCGGCGGCTACTACCAGCAATAATATTATCGGGCTTTTAAATTGCTGATATAAAATCAGTAAAATACTTTTTTGCTTTTGCGCTGTATAACTGTTTAAGCCATACTTTTTAATCCGTTCATTAATACTGCTTTCTTGTAACCCGTTTTGCAGGTTAACATTCAGCAGCTTTGCAATGTCGTCAGCCTTTATTGAATGCGTATTTTCAATTGGATATATATGATCACTCAATGCTGCCATGTTTTTATTTTCTAATTACCTGCCTGATTATTTTTCGCTTTAAAATATTTCTGCTATATTATATTCAATAGTCTTCACATTAAACTTTGCATAACTGAAATCACCTTCTTTCAATCTCCAGAACACTTCAGCGTGAATGGGAATAATTATTCCGCTTCTTTCTTCATAATTATTTGGTTTAATAATCCATGTTTCTAATCTCTTTTCATCCATGTACCTCTTTGTTTCCATTTGCATAATCTCTCCTTTATCATTAAAATTGATGATATAAAATAGTGATAAACCACTGTAGTTAAAAGTTAGTTTTGCTGAAGAATCATCAATGGCTGTCCATTGTAATTTTTCGGATGGTAAAAGATTTGTGGGGAACCAAACACTTTCTGAAAGCCAACGCAATAATTCACTTTCATTATATTGTTGTTTTCCATGAACGTCCACCACGTTAACAGTTGATAAAATTGTTGCGATTAGTCTCCCTTCGTTGCCCAAATACATATCCCGGGCTACAAACATTGAGGTCGTCCCTTTCCAGATAAAACCAGGTTTTTCGGTAGTAAAATATTGTTCTCCTTCAATATTTACCCAATCTTTTTTTAGGTCTGTTTTAAATTGCCCGTCATGTTGCAGCCTTACATAACTGATGTAAGGCTGTCCATCTTTTAAAACATGTTTAAAATAACGTTGTACAGGTTCTGGTAAATCTGCCAGTTGCAGATAACTAAAATTTTGATTAGAAATATCTTTAGACTGAGCAAACAAATCCTTAACCTGCTTATTAAATTTGATAGATAAATTTATTTTTCCTGCAATGAATGTTATTGCAATTAGTGCGATGAAAATCAGAAGGTATATCATGGATTTTTTGTATTTCATTTTGTGAATAAATTTCTTGTTGCATTTACTTTCTTGATTATTTATTTTAGCTGTTTCAAATTCAGCCCTTCTTTTTATTCCTTTCATACACCTACTCATTATGATAATGTCTCCCATGTCGAAAAGCAGATAATAAATTATCCAGAAACCTTTCCATATGTACTTTGTCTTTAGTCTTGTTAATAAACGGGTTTTGTTATTACCATCAGGAATTAAATGCCAAAGCCATGTAGCATTCCCAATTTTATCAACCCAAAGAATGTATTGATACTTTTTAAAATCTTTTACCCACATGCCATTTTTTTGATTTGGCGTAAATGGAATAAACTGATTTATTGCTATGTTTTGAAATTCCCCTAAAATTTTATCACTGCTCTTTACTCCGCCATTATCTATCGGGTCTACACTATACCATCCTGCCCGCAGGCTTCCCATTTGAATAATCCATCTCCATATTAATTCAGGCTCAGCATTGATTGCTATCGCTCGTGTAGCATTGAAGTTTGGTTTTATAACAAGGTTATCACCGGGCAGTATTAATTCAACTTCTTTTTGAGTGGCACCCCAACGTAAATGCCATGGCCTGATGATAAATAAATAAACAATTATAAGCCCAGGGAATAAACAGAGTACAATTATCATAAGCATTTGTTGTGTTCGGCTTTTTGGTTAATTTTTTATTTTGTAAATTGTTTCTGTTATAACATCGATGTAAAATTTTTGTAGAGTTCAAAACATTTGGGGGATATTTTTTAAGAATTCTTTTTTTTGAACATTAAAGCAAGCATTAGCATTGCTGCTGGTGCGGTAAATGCCCACGGCAGGGCGAGTAGCAATAATGTTTCAGAAAAGACAGGATAGAAATAAACAATTGCAATTAATGGTGTGGTGAAACCATGAACCAGGAAGATATATCTCACCCATTTTTGAAAACCGGTTCTTTTGAATACTGGTGCAGCAAATAATGTTGCAAATCCCATTGCTATATACCCTATAGCATCAAAATCCCAAAAAAGAGAATGTGGTGTCTGTTTCAGAATATTAATCCCGTTAGCATCTTCTTTAACTGTCATTGGGATTACAGTTGCTAATTGAACGACATAATTAGCAACTACAAATACCACATAAATTACTGTAAAAATAACTGTCGCATGGCTCCAAAATTTTTTGTCGGGCTTCGTTATATGGTGAAGTGCCAGCATTTCAAGCATAAACGGGATTGTTATGCACAGAGAAAAGCCATAGATTAGAATTTCGTCAAGCGGGTATTTTAGAAAACCTAAAATCTGTAAAGCCTGAACGATGCCAAATGCCGTGATTGCGATAAATGCAAATAGTCCTGACCGAAAACCTACTTTTGAAATTACGCTGTCTACGATAAAATTATCATAATCATTACTTTCATGCATAGGGTTTGAAATTTATTGAGTGGGATCTGCTTTTTGTGTATAATCATCTCAAAGCCCTTGTTACAAGTGCCGTTGCTTTCGTCCATTGCAAGCAGCCCTATGTTGCCGGCAAAGAGTTGCTGAATGGTTTCTTTTAATAGTTGCTTACTCATTTACTGAAGTATTAAAAAAAACCGTCTGCAATGGCGATGTATTCATTGCTGTTTTATGATTGCTCACTGCTCAATAATGAACAAAAAGTACAAGAGTGCGACGCAACGATGCTTAATATTAGCGATAAAGCCTGACTCCAAAAAATCATAAGTTCATCATCTTGCTGCTGCTATTTAAAGCGTGGTCAGTTTTTTGAAAAATGATCTCTCACAAAAGCCAACTCCTGGTTCTCGGTCATTTTATCGGTATACTTTGTTTCAATTTTTATTTTTGAAAAACTGAGGTCTGCTTTTAAAATATTCAATAACTCAATCTTTGCATCCGTAGGACCAAACAACAGCACTTCATCATAATTCCTTATGGAATCTGCAATGGTTTTATAGTAAGCCGCCTCTTGCTGCTGGTTCTTTCTTTGCATAAAGCTTTCGCCTTTTTGCAACGTAAATTCCTTTTCTTCATGGGTAGAATCTGAAGTAATGATCTTCGTAACAATTGTATCGGGATATTCCATTAAATGTGCATTGGCGTGATCCATCCAGATGCCTAATTTTTTTTCAGTTGTCATGATTTTTTTGTTTTATAAATGTTCTATTATTTTATTTTCAATCGTTAGCCTTCCATTTCCAGTTAAGAATTTCGGGCATGTCTTTTCCATGTTCATGTACATAATGCTTATGTTCTACGAGTTTGTCGTTCAGTTGTTGTTTCAGGTAATCGCCTTTGCTGCCTAATTGCGGCAATCTGTCTATCACATCTATTACCAAATGAAAACGGTCTATGTCATTTTGCACCCTTAAATCAAATGGAGTAGTAATGGTACCTTCTTCTTTATATCCTCTTACATGAAGATGGCGGTTTGTGCGGCGATATGTGAGGCGATGAACCAGCCATGGATAACCATGAAAATTAAAAATGATGTGCTTGTCTTTAGTGAAAATAGAATCGTAATCTTCTTCACTTAGCCCGTGAGGGTGCTCTGTATGTGGTTGTAGTTTCATCAGGTCAACTACATTCACTACCCTTATTTTTACTTCGGGCATGTGTTCCCGCAATATGGAAACAGCAGCCAGTAATTCAAGCGTTGGTGTATCACCACAACAGGCCATCACTACATCAGGCTCAGTTCCCTGGTCGTTACTTGCCCATTGCCAGATACCAATGCCTTCTGTGCAATGCACTACGGCTTCTTCCATAGTAAGCCATTGTGGAAGCGGATGTTTACCGGCTACAACAACATTTACATAATGCCTGCTACGCAAACAATGATCGAAAACAGATAAAAGGCAGTTTGCATCCGGCGGAAGATAGACTCTTACTACGTCAGCCTTTTTATTGATTACGTGATCGAGAAAACCAGGATCCTGATGCGTAAAACCATTGTGATCCTGTTGCCATACATGAGAAGCCAATAAATAATTAAGTGAGGCGATCTTCCTGCGCCATGGTAATTCCGATGTAACCTTCAACCACTTTGCATGCTGACTAAACATCGAATCAACGATGCGGATAAATGCCTCGTAACTGTTGAACATTCCGTGACGACCGGTAAGCAAATAACCTTCCAGCCAACCCTGGCATTGGTGTTCGCTCAACATGGAATCGAGTACCTGCCCTGTTGGTGCAAGAAACTCATCATTTTTTTCTTCTCTTGCTTCCCATTGTCGGTTGGTGACTTCGAAAACTGCTCCCAGTAAATTTGAAACTGTTTCATCGGGGCCAAATACACGGAAGTTGTGATGATCGTGATTGAGCTTTTCTACATCACGCAGAAAATTTCCCAGAACCATTGTATCCTGGCCCATCACTGCACCAGGCGAAGTAACTTTTACTGCATGATTACGAAAGTCCGGCATCACGAGGTCATGCAAAAGGAGTCCGCCGTTTGTATGCGGATTAGCGCCCATCCGTCGGTTACCAGTTGGCGCAAGCTCCGCTAATTCTGCAATGAGCTTACCGTTTTCATCAAACAACTCTTCTGCTTTGTAACTTTTCATCCACTGTTCCAGTTTTTCAACATGTTGCGGATGATCTTCATCAACTAATATGGGCACCTGGTGCGAATGAAAGGTTCCTTCATTGGGCACACCATCCACTTCTTTTGGCCCGGTCCAACCTTTGGGCGAACGTAGGATGATCATGGGCCAGCGAGGTCTTGTATTGTCATCGGCATCTCTTGCACTGCCTTGTATGCGGTGAATTTCTTCAATTGCTTTATCAACGGCGGCAGCCATCAATTGGTGCATGGTTGCAGGATCATCTCCTTCCACAAAATAAGGTATCCATCCACAGCCTCTGTAAAATTGTTCGAGCTCTTCATGCTCTATTCTTGCCAGGATAGTTGGATTGCTGATTTTATAACCATTCAAATGAAGGATGGGCAACACGGCGCCATCGCTGATTGGATTCAAAAATTTATTGGAATGCCACGCTGTAGCTAAAGGTCCGGTTTCCGCCTCACCATCACCAACGATGCAGGCGACAATCAAATCGGGATTATCAAATGCAGCACCAAAAGCATGACTCAATGAATAACCCAATTCGCCACCTTCATGAATAGAACCGGGAGTTGTGGGCGCAACATGGCTTGAAATACCACCGGGAAAAGAGAATTGTTTAAATAATTTTTTCAATCCCGCTTCATCCTGCATAATGTTTGGATACACTTCACTCCAGGTACCCTCAAGATAAACATTGCCAACAAGCGCAGGGCCACCATGCCCCGGACCTGCGATATAAAACATATCGAGATCGTATTTTTTTATGACCCTGTTGAGATGGACATAAATAAAATTCTGTCCCGGTGTTGTGCCCCAATGCCCTACTACCAAAGGTTTTACATGCTCCAGTTTTAGCGGCTCTTTTAAAAGCGGATTGTCGTAAAGATAAATTTGCCCAACAGACAAATAATTTGTGGCACGCCAATAGGCGTCCATCTTTTGTAATAATTCAGGCGATAAAGTTTTAGTATTGGTGTTAATCATTTCTGTTTCCATATATTCTTTTTACTTGTTATTATCAATGAACTATTTTCTATACCAGCATTTTTTTTCATGG
>JBBQEA010000072.1:0-20813 GCA_038320245.1 Chitinophagales bacterium
AGTAAGATAAAAAAAGTTTATTCCAATGAGGAAGACACAACCGAAAAAAATACCTTTGGCTCCAGATCCAAAGTTTAATGACAAATTAGTTACTCGTTTTGTAAACAATTTGATGTGGGAAGGAAAAAAGAGTGGTGCTTATACCATCTTTTATGACGCCGTTGAAAAAGTATCAAAAATAACCGGCGAAAACGGTTATGATGTTTGGAAAAAAGCATTGGGAAATATTACACCGGGTGTAGAAGTTCGCAGTCGCCGTATTGGTGGTGCTACTTTCCAAATTCCTTCTGAAGTACGTACCGACAGAAAAATTTCTTTAAGCATTAAGTGGATGGTAAGATATAGCCGTGAAAGAAATGGCCGTAGCATGGCTGATAAATTAGCCAATGAAATAGTAGCAGCAAGTAAAGGTGAAGGCGCTTCTTTTAAAAAGAAAGAAGATACACATCGTATGGCTGAGGCTAACAAAGCATTTGCTCACTTTAGAATCTAATTTATTTATAGAACTTTTTATAAAATAGCCGCTCGAAAGAATGGCTATTTTTTTTACCAAAAATTTTGTTGCTTGTCTTATGAATTAACCATGTTAATACTTAAACAAACCAAACCATTATTACAATGAGAAAAAATCACTTCCTTATTTTGCTGTTTATATTTATATCAGCAAGTGCCTCTTTATGTGCTCAACAAAAAATTTCCGGAAAAATTATTAATCAGCAAAATGAGCCTGTTTCCGGGGCAACCATTTTGCTTGATAATTCCAAAAAAGCTACTTTATCTACAGGCGATGGCTCTTTTGAAATTAATTCATTGGCAAATGATAAGGCAATTATTGTTACCAATGTTGGATACACAACCATCACAATCAGCATTGTTGGTAAAAGCTATTTTGAAATAAAATTAGCTGCCAATGCCACCCTGCTGGAAGATTTTGTAATAGTAGGTAGCAGAAAAGCACAGCGCAGCAAATACAACAGCATTGCACCGGTAGATATTGTTAAGTTAGCTGATTTGCAATTGCAGGTACCACAAATTGGTATCAACGAATTGTTGAATCAATTGGTTCCTTCCTTTAATGCCAACAGGCAATCGGCATCAGATGGTACGGAACATATTGATCCGGCTTCCCTGCGTGGCCTTGGGCCAGACCAGGTATTGGTATTGGTAAATGGAAAACGCAGGCATACCACCTCGTTGGTTAATTACCAAAATACAGTGGGTAATGGTGCTGTGGGTACAGACTTAAATGCTATCCCAACATCAGCTATCGACAGGATAGAGGTATTAAGAGACGGTGCGTCTGCTCAATATGGTTCCGACGCTATTGCGGGTGTTATCAACATCATCCTCAAAAAAAATACTGGTCTTACCCTTAGTTCAACAGGTGGCGTGTCGGGTAAGGGAGATGGCGGTTTATTTAATTTAAATGCCAACTATGGTGTTGGTTTGTCAAAAGATAAAGGGTACATAAATTTCACCTTTGAAGCAAACAGCCGTGGCGCTACCAATCGTTCGCAAAATCACGACCTGGTTATTTTCGATCAATCTGCCCAGGGTAATTTCTTTGCGTATCCTTTTACAGATAACCCTGCCGCATCAAGAGCGTTGGATGATGCTGAACTTGCACGCAGAAATTTATCACGTAATGATTTTAATTTTCATGTGGGTGATGCAAAGGCAATCAATTACCAGGGGTTTATCAATTTTGGATACAAGATTAATCCGAAAACAGAAGTGTACGCAAGCACTGGATTTAGTGTAAGAAATGGCACGGGCTATGGCTTTAGAAGATTGCCCAGCGAATCTCAAAATGTGGTTGCTTCTATTTTTCCCAATGGTTTTCAACCTACGCTTAATTCATCTATCAACGACTTTTCATTGACTACGGGTATAAAGCAACAGTTAGGAGATTGGAACCTTGACCTTAGCAATACCTTTGGCCGTAACGCTTTTGGTTACACCGTTAAAAACAGTAACAACTCTTCTATGGGCAGCAAAAGTCCAACTGTATTTGATGCAGGTAGTCATTCATTTGCTCAAAATACGGTTAATGCAGATTTAAGCCGTACAGTAAAAGCCGGAGATAAAATTATCAACCTTGCTTTTGGTGCAGAGTATCGGTTAGAAAACTATAATATTACCAAGGGGCAGGATGAAAGCTGGAAATTGTATACGGATAATACCGACGGAATAGCTGGTGCTCAATCTTTCCCGGGCTTTACTCCACAAAATGAAGTAGCAGCTTCCCGTAACAGTATTGCAGCTTATGCCGATGCGGACATTGCTTTCAACAAAGCTTTCCTTATAAATGGTGCTGTACGGTTCGAAAATTTTTCTGATTTTGGAAGTAATATCAATGGTAAGCTTGGCCTTAGGTACAATGTGAGTGAGGCATTTGCGTTGAGAGGCTCTATCAGTACAGGCTTTAGGGCACCATCACTGCACCAGCAATATTTCAGTAATTTCTATTCGGATATTGCACAAGATGGTTCAGGTATTATCAACAAAGGAATTTTTCCTATCAATAGTGCTGTAGCAAAAGCTATTGGCTTACCAGCATTAAAGCAGGAAACTTCTGTTAACTACAGCGCAGGCTTTACAACAAAGCCGGTTAAAAACCTGGTGATTACAGTAGACGGTTACATAATAGATATCAGCAACAGAATAGTTATCACCAGTTCTATCACCGACCCAAGGATTGCAGCATTGGGTGTAGAAAGTGGCCGGTTTTTTACCAACGCCATTAATACAAGCACCAAAGGAATTGATGTAGTTGCAACCTACACGGTGGCTGTGGCTAAAAATCAAAAACTGGATATTGCTTTAGCATCTAATTTTAATAAAACCAGTATTACCAAATATCGCTTTCCTGCTTCTTTAAGCGGTCTTAACCAGGATGATTATTTTGGGCCAGATCAACAAAGTTTGATTGAAACCAACAACCCAAAATCGAAGCATACATTAACCCTTAATTATGCCATCAATAAATTAAATTTCATGGTGCGTAATATTTATTGGGGATCAGTAACAAGAAATGGCTTTCCTTTTGGCGTAGTGCAAAAACACAAAGCGAAAATTACCACAGATATTGCAGTATCCTATAAAATACTACCAGCATTGTCTGTATCGCTCGGCGCCAATAATTTGCTGGATGTTTTTCCTGACGTTCAGGCGTACGAAAATTCGTATTTCGGCGTATTTAAATATGCACCGGTTCAACAAGGTATGTTGGGTTCATTTTTTTATGCAAGACTTAATTTTACTATTAAATAATCATTGAAGATATTGGGATGAAAATTTTAAAGGGGGCTTTTGCCCCTTTTATTTTTTATCCATTTGGAAGCATTGTTTTCAATACCTGTATTTTGTTGTCAACCTTCCTGTATATTGCTGCACAGAACAAATAGTTTTTTAAAAACCATTGAAAAAGAAAATCAATATTTATACCGCCGCGGCTATTGTAGTTGCCAATATGATTGGTACGGGTGTTTTTACAAGTGTGGGTTTTCAATTATCGAGTGTGCAAAACACCTGGAGTATTTTATTGTTGTGGGTAATTGGTGGCGTTTTGGCGTTGTTTGGAGCTTTTGCCTATGCTGAGCTGGGTACACATTTTAAAGAGTCTGGCGGTGATTATATTTATCTCTCGAGGGTATTCCATCCGGTGCTGGGTTATTTATCGGCATGGGCCGGACTTACAGTTGGTTTTTCTGCCCCGGTTGCCCTTGCTGCTATGGCTTTTACCAAATACCTGGCTCCTTTTGGACTTCAAAATAATTTATGGCTTGCAATTGCTGTTATCGTTTTAATTGGCTTGATGCATAGTTTTACAATACGCCACAGCAGCAGATTCCAGAATATTACTACCATTGTAAAAGTTGCTTTTATATTGGTGCTGATAGTATTGGGTTTTTTTATTTCCTACAACCAACCCAATGCCATTGTATTGGATAATACCTGGCAGCAGGAATTAATAAAACCAGGCTTTGCAGTGTCAATGGTATATGTGGCTTTTGCCTACACCGGATGGAATGCGGCTGCCTATGTTGTTGATGAAATTGATAACCCAAAAATAAATCTGCCGAAGGCTTTAATAGGCAGCACTTTGTTTGTTGCTTTGGTGTATGTGTTGTTTCAAACTGTGCTTTTAAAAAATGCAACTGCCAGTCAGCTGGATGGAAAAGAAGAAGTAACATTTATTGCCTTTAAAAATTTGTTGGGCACCGCAGGTGGCAAATGGGTTAGCGTTTTTATTGCTATACAATTAGTGGCTACCATCAGTTCGTATTTATGGGTGGGGCCAAGGGTTACCTGCGCCATGGCAAGTGAAAATAAATTGTGGACGCCACTGGCGAAAAGAAATTTCCACGGCATACCGGTGGCTGCTGTTTGGGTACATGTAATAATTGCCATTCTTTTAACATTGACCGGGTCATTTGAAAAAATATTGGTGTACGCCGGTTTTGTTTTACAATTAATGGCATCACTTACAGTGGCTACAAGTTTATTTATTCCCAACAAAAAAACGGGTACTTTCAGAAGTCCCTTAAAGCCATTACTCCAAATTTTGTTTTTAATTTTTAATGCCTGGGTGCTGATATTTACGCTGGTAGAACGGCCCGTTGAAAGCCTTGTTGGCATTGGCATTTTATTATTAGGGCTGGTTATTTATCTCTTTGATAAGCCAGTAACGCCAACGGTATAATTTATTTATAAATGATAAAACTTTATTGCCATCTGTTACGCTAATATTTTTAAACTATGCCGGGTTAAAATTACAACGCTGTTTTTCCATCTCTTTCCAGCTTGGCCCTTTTCTTCTTACTGTATTTTTTTTCGTACTCCAATATTTCTTTCGTTTTTACTTTTTCCTGTGGCTTGTCAGTTTCAGTTTTTACAACGGTTTCTTTCTTTACAGGATCATTATTGAGTAATAATTTACCACGATCGTATCGTTCCATTTTTAGTATCCTTCCATTTTGATCAAAGTATTTCCAGTCGCCATTGGGAACACTGTACTGCTCAGCTTTTACAATTTTATAATCAATAATTTCATTGTTGCCGGGCCCGTATACTGGGATGGTATCGTAAGGGGCATCGGGGTTAAACCCACGCCATTCCTCCTGCTTTTCAAGAGAACCTAAAAAACTAAAATATTCCTGCAAACCGTCTTTACCTCCAAAAAGATAATTTTCAATAGCAATTAAATCACCGGTGGTATTGTATTTTCTCCATGGCCCGGTTTTCTTATCATTCTTATAAAAACCCTCCTCATCAAATCCGGGTTCACCTCTAATTTCACCAATAGTATTTACCCATTTCCCTTGTTTTAAACCGTTTTTATCAACCGCATTCAATGTATCTCCGGTTGGGGAAAGTTTAAAGTCTTTGTATTGTGCGTTACCGCTTATCATCAACACAAACAATAATGGGAAAATTAAAATCAATTGCTGTATTTTCAACATCCTTTTTACCATACAATAAAATTTATCTATGAAATTGCTATTCAAAATTACTTGTTCTGTCACTATCCTTTTTATTAACGGTTTATTTTTAACAGCTATTGCACAAATTAAGCCAACAAGTGCCGTTGAAAGAATGAAAGGTCTGGAGAAAAGAAAACTCTTGGAACAAAACAGCCTCTTAAAAGACATTCAATTTAGAAATATCGGTCCTACCCAAATGAATGGCCGTGTAGTTGACATTGAAGTAAATCCTGTTGATCCTACAGAGTTTTATGTTGCCTATGCTTCCGGCGGACTTTGGCATACCGTTAACAACGGCTTGAGTTTTGTTCCCATTTTTGACAAAGAAAATACAATCAGCATCGGCGATATTGCAGTAAACTGGACGAGCCGTATTATTTGGGTAGGAACCGGCGAAGTAAACAGCAGCCGAAGCAGTTACAGCGGTACCGGCATTTTCAAATCTGTAAACAATGGAAAAAGCTGGGACTATCTTGGCTTACCGGAAAGTCATCATATTGGTAAAATAGTTTTGCATCCAACCAATTCCAACATTGCATGGGTAGCAGTATTGGGACACCTGTATTCTCCCAATAAAGAAAGAGGCGTTTACAAAACTACTGATGGTGGTAATACATGGAAACTTACATTGAATGTAGATGAAAATACCGGTGCTGTTGAAATGGATATCAATCAACAAAACCCCGATGAACTCTATGCATGCATGTGGTACCGCACCAGGCGGGCATGGGATTTTATACCAACCGGCAGTACCAGTGGTATTTACAAAAGTACTGATGGCGGTAATAATTGGAAACTGGTAACGCAAGCTGGCAGCGGATTTCCTGCTGGTGCAACAGTTGGTAGAATTGGGGTTGCCGTTTTCCCCAACAACCCGGCAATTGTATATGCTGTGGTTGACAACAATGCACTACAGCCAGATACTGCAACAAAAAAAATTGATACCAGCAAATATGTTGTTGCTGATTTTAAGAGTATCAGTAAGGAAATGTTTTTGAAATTGGATGACAGAAAGATGGATACCTTTTTATTAAAAAACAGGTTCCCACAAAAATATTCGGCAACATCGATAAAGGAACTTGTAGCTAATGGTAAACTACAATCCTCCGTTATTTACGATTGGTTGGTGGCAGATGATGGGTTTCAAAATAGCGGTATTTATGGTTGCGAAATTTACAGGAGCGACAATGCAGGTGCATCCTGGAAAAAAGTAAATACAAAGCACATTGATAGCTATAGTAGCTACGGATATTATTTTGGAAAAATATTTGTTTCACCAACCGATGAAAACAAAGTAATCACTTTTGGCACAAGCATAATTTTTAGCACGGATGGGGGTAAAACATTTACCGAAGCAGATAAAGACAATACACACGGCGACTGGCACAGCTGCTGGATAAACCCCCGCAAAGACAATCATTGGATTGCAGGTAATGACGGAGGTGTAAACATTACGTATGATAACGGCGACAAATGGTTTAAAGCAACCAGCGTGCCGGCCGCACAGTTTTATGGCATTACAACAGATAACGCAACGCCCTATAATGTTTATGGCGGATTACAGGATAATGGCACGTGGATGGGGCCATCAAAACTCAATAAAGAAGATTTGGGCTTTTCTTTTGCAGAAGAAAAAAAAATACCCGAACCAGATGAATATGAATGGAAGGCAATAGGTGGTGGCGATGGCATGCAGGTGCAGGTAGATACAAGAGATAATAAAACTGTTTATGGAGGATCTCAGTTTGGATATTATTACCGGAAAAATCTGGATGGCGGAAAATCATCCTTCCTGCATCCGATGCATGATTTGGGTGAACAGAAATTGAGATACAATTGGCAAACACCAATTCTGCTAAGCAAGCATAGCCAGGATGTGTTTTATTTTGGTGCTAACAAACTGTACCGCAGTCTTACAAAGGGTGAAGATTTAACTGTTTTAACAGCAGATTTAACCACTGGGAAAAAACCGGGTAATACGCCTTATGGCACCATCACTACTATTTGCGAATCTCCCATAAAATTCGGCCTGCTGTATGTTGGTACAGATGATGGAAATATACAGGTAAGTAAAGACGGCGGCTATACTTTTTCGTTGATAAATGTGGCCATCAGTTTGCCTAAGATTCCCAATAATTTATGGGTGAGCAGGGTTACTGCTTCGCAATACAAGGAGGGCAGGGTGTTTGCAACCTTGAACGGATATAGGTTAGATGATTTTACGCCGTATCTTTTTATAAGTGAAGATTATGGTACTACCTGGAAACAAATAGGTACCGATTTACCTGCTGAGCCATTGAATGTTGTAAGAGAAGATCCTAAAAAAGAAAATATAATTTACATAGGTAGCGATAACGGGCTCTATACTTCTTTTGATTTAGGGAAATCTTTTATGAGCATGAGCCTTAACCTGCCCCGTGTGCCGATACATGATATCGCCATTCAACAAAGAGATAATGAATTGATATTGGGTACGCATGGCCGCAGTATTTATATCACTTCTTTAGATTCAGTTCAAAAAATTTATGATAAACAGCAAAAGTTGTTACAAATGAAAGCGGCTTTAAAAACGTTTGATCCAAAACAAATGAACGAAGGGGATATAGCAATAGACTGCCCGCCGGCAAAGGCGCCTAAGCTAAAAAAGAAAATGATTCCTGTAGAATTTGTAAGTAAAGTCACCCGTTAAAAAAACTTTGCTTATTAACGATTTCACAGCGCAGAGCATCCTGAAATTTTATTAGTTTTATTAAAAGTGATTTATAATTTTTATTGATAGTCATTAATATCCTTTTGAAGCTATCTATATTTGCGCATGACTATTACTCAGCTGGAATATATTATTGCAGTAGATACCTACCGGCATTTTGCCACAGCAGCAGAGCGGTGTTTTGTAACACAGCCCACGCTAAGTATGCAAATACAAAAACTGGAGGATGACCTGGGTAGTAAGGTTTTTGATAGAAGTAAACAACCTGTTATCCCTACCGAAATGGGAGAAGAAATAATTGCCCAAGCTAGGATTGTTGTTCATGAAACAAGGATGATTTATCAATTGATAAAAGATAGACAAGGGTTGATGCAGGGAGACCTTACAATTGGTATTATTCCTACGCTGGCACCGTATTTATTGCCACCGTTTTTACATCCCTTTTTAGTGAAATATCCGGATGTAAAAATAAAGTTTAAGGAAATGACCAGAGATGTAATCATTGAACAGTTAAAATCCGGGAGAATAGATGCAGGATTACTGGTAACACCTTTGCAAGAAAGTAGTATTATGGAATATCCCTTATTTTATGAGGAACTGCTGGCCTTTGTTTCAAAAGATAATGCGGCAAATAAAAAAACCTATGTGGTACCGGCCGATATTGATCCAAAAGAATTATGGCTGCTGGAAGAAGGGCATTGTTTCCGAAATCAGGTGCTTAATCTTTGCGAGATAAGAATGGAAACTAAAGCCAAAAGCCATTTTGAATATGAAGCCGGTAGTATTGAAACACTCAGAAAAATGGTTGAACTTAATAAAGGTGTAACTATTCTCCCTGAGTTGGCCACACTGGATTTTAATGTAAAGCAACAAAATATGGTAAGGCACTTTAAAGCTCCAGTGCCCGTAAGAGAAGTGAGTTTAGTTACGCATCGAAATTTTGTAAAGAAAAAACTGGTTGATGTGTTGAAACAAGAAGTCCTAATTTCATTACCTAAAAAAATTACTTTAAATAAAAAAAGCAACCTTATTAAAATTTGATTGTTGTAGTCGTTTATTTTAGTTTTAAAAATTTAATTTAACAAATATGACCATTTCAATCGGACAAAAAGCTCCATCCTTTACACTTTTCGATAGTGACAAAAAAAGTATAAACTCAAATAGTTTTGCAGGCCAACCTGTTTTAATACTCTTCTTTCCTTTAGCTTTTTCCAGTGTTTGTACGGCAGAATTATGTGGTATAAGGGACAATCTACAGGTGTACAATAATGCTAATGTTACCGTTGTAGGTATTTCTGTAGATTCATTGTATACTTTGAAACAATTTAAGAAAGACCAACAAATCAATTTTACACTGCTAAGCGATTTTAATAAAACCGTATCAAGAGACTTTGGAGTTTTGTACGATGTGTTTCCTGCTTTTGAAATGCAAGGTGTAAGCAAAAGAGCGGCTTTTATAATTGATAAAAACGGATTGATTCAGTACGCAGCAGTATGTGCAACACCAGGCGATATGCCCGATTTTGCTGCTATTCAAAGTAAAATGGCTAGCTTATAACATCCTTTTTAAAGAAGAATTGCTGTTATTTGTGCCACTATTTTATTAAAAAAACACAATATTTATTTGATTTGGTAGTTTATTTGTTCTGTAACTACTTTTGCAAATAAAATCTTACTTTTACCAAGCTGAGAAAGATTATTACGATATCAACTTTATTATTAGCAGTAACGCTTAGTTCTACTGCCCAGGTCCGGTCAAATAATAATGACGGGATTGCGGTTGTAAAAAAGTTTTATCCCAACCCTGCTACCACGTCAATTAATTTTGAATTATCAATCGGTACAGATAAGCCCTACAGCTTGCAGCTTTATAATTTTATGGGACGTAAAATCTACGAAACCGGTACAGTACTGCAACAGGTAATTATCCCTTTAAATGGATTTTTCAGGGGAGTGTATATTTATCAACTTAGAGACAGGTTTGGTAAAATAGTAGATTCCGGAAAATTCCAGGTGGTTAAATAATTCCAAATACAGCTCTACCTGTTAAATCTCTGCAACCAATAAGTTTTTTACAACCTCTTTGCTCAGTAGTTTTCTATCCTTGTTATTTATTTTTACTTCAAAACTATAATCGTAGGCTTCTATAGCAATTACGGCTATTTCATCCCCCAATTTTAAATTGCTTTTTGTGAGGTATTGCAAAAAGCTGTTAGAATGTTCTGCCACACCAATCAACTTTCCTTTGTAGCCTGCATTGCAATTAAGCAAAGGCTTGCTGTTTGATTTTGCGAATTGTCCTTTTGCATCTGGTATTAAATCACCATGCGGATCTGTTTTTGGAAAGCCTAAATGTTTATCTAGTTGTTCAATCAGTTCATCACTAACTACATGTTCTAATTGTTCCGCTATTTCGTGTACTTCATCCCATTTAAAGTCCAGTTTAGTAACCAGCCATACTTCCCATAAACGGTGCTTTCTAATTATGTTAATCGCAATTTGCCTTCCTTTTTCCGTAAGCTTTACACCTTTTGATTTTTCGTAAGTGATTAATTTTTTTAAAGCAATCTTCTTTACAAAATCTGTTATAGATGCAGCACTTACACTTAAGGAATCTGCCAACGAAGAGGTACTAACGGTGGTTCCGGTTTTTTCGTGCAATTTATAAATGGCTTTCAGATAATTTTCTTCCGCTAGTGAGGTCATGATTGCTTTTTTGCAAATGTGGTATATTTTATTTATAAAAAATATAATTAGGTAAGCCTAAATAACTATTTTTGCTTATCAAAATAATATTTTAAGCATTTAAATAATTAGGCGATGAGATATAGGTTACTTTTTTTTATGGTTTTTTTATTAGGTGAAACTGTTGATTCATTTGCACAGGGAGGTAATATAGCGGGAATAATTTCTTATGATGAAAAGCCTTTGGCAGGAGCAACTATTTTTTTTACGAATCTTCGTAAAACAATCGTAGCAGATTCATCAGGTAAATTTTTATTGCAAGCTGTGCCATTTGGCAAACACAGCATCAGCGTGAGTGCAGCAGGGTATCACAAGCAGCAGGTAGTGGTTTTTCATCAAAAGCCAACAACCTTTGCGGCTGTTTCGTTACAAGCAGATTCCTCTTTAATAGAGGAGGTAGTAATTTCCGGAACACTTAAACCTGTAAGTAAATTATCATCTCCTATTATGGTTGAGGTATATTCACCCGCTTTTTTTAAAAAGAATCCTGCCCCTAATATTTTTGAAAGTTTGCAAATGGTGAATGGCGTGCAGCCGCAATTGAATTGCAATGTTTGCAATACCGGTGATATTCATATAAATGGTATGGAAGGCCCTTACACCATGATACTGATTGATGGAATGCCGATTGTTAGCAGTCTTTCAACAGTATATGGTCTTGCTGGAATTCCTAACAGCATGGTAAAGCGGATTGAAATTGTAAAAGGACCAGCATCTACGTTGTACGGCAGTGAGGCAGTTGGCGGTTTAATCAACATTATTACAAAAGATGCCAATACTGCCGAAAAGCTTAAAATTGATTTTTCTGCTAGTCAATTTGGAGAGTTTAATACCGATATAACCGGCTCGAAGCAGTTTAAAAATGCAGCAGTTTTGCTGGGTATTAACTATTTTAATTTTCAACAGCGCAGGGATATTAATGCGGATAATTTTACCGACTTAACATTGCAAGAAAGGCTGTCAGTTTTTAATAAATGGAACATGAAAATTGGTAAGGGCCGCACTGCATCATTGGGCATACGGTATATTGCTGAAAACAGGTGGGGCGGCGAGTTGCAATGGGCGCCAAAGTTTAAGGGGACAGATAGTGTATATGGAGAAACCATCAGCACCAACAGGGTAGAAGTTTTGGGAACAGTTGGATTAAGTAAAAATTTGAACATGGATATTTCCTACAACTATCATTTACAGGATAGTTATTACGGAACAATAAAGTATTATGCCAACCAGCAAGTAGCTTTTACCCAACTTAGGTGGAATAAAAAATTCGGGAAACAGGATATTTTAGCAGGTATTCCCTTTCGATATACTTACTACGACGATAATACCTTGGGCACTGCTACAGCAGAAGGTAACAATAAGCCTTCCACAATTTTTCTTCCGGGGATTTTTGTTCAGAATGAATATAAAGTGAGTGATCAATTTACCTTATTAACTGGTTTACGGTATGATTATAACAACGAACATGGCAATATATTTACGCCGAGGCTAAGTTGTAAATATGCTCCTGATAATAGCAATACCATCAGGCTAAGTTTTGGTAATGGATATAGGGTGGTAAATTTATTTACAGAAGATCATGCAGCTTTAACAGGCGCAAGGAAAGTGTTAATAGCAGCTGAATTAAAACCGGAGCAGTCATGGAATGGGAATTTAAATTATTCAACATTTATCCGGCATAGCAATGGTTTTATATCGATAGATGCCAGTGCTTTTTACACCTATTTTACCAATAAAATTATTGGAGATTTTATCACAGATCCTACAAAAATTATTTATAATAATCTTAGCGGTTATGCCATCTCCAAAGGAATTACCGTAAACACTGATATTAACTATACCAATGGATTGAAAATTAATGCAGGTGTTACGTTGATGGATGTTTTTCAAATAGATAAAGATAGCCTGGATAAAAAAATTAAAACGCTACAATTATTTGCCCCCAAAGTGTCAGCTACATTTGCTGTAAGCTATACTATTCCCAAAATTAAATTAGCTGTTGACCTAACCGGAAGGTTAAATGGGCCGATGTATTTGCCGGTTGTGCCCAATGATTTTAGATCAGCAACTTCTCCTTTTTATGGAATCATAAATCTGCAATTGACTAAATCATTCAACCAGCAATTTGAGTTGTACGGAGGAGTTAAAAACCTGCTTAATTTTTTACCTAAAAATCTTTTGTTACATCCCGATGATCCTTTTAATAAGGGGGGTGGAAAATATTTTGATTTGGATGGAAAACCAAGGTCAGATACTAATCCTATGGGATATACATTTGATCCTTCGTATAACTATGCGCCCATGCATGGTGCCAAAGTTTTTATTGGTGTTCGTTTTCAGGTAAAATAAAAAAGAAGCCAACTGGTTTCTTTTTTATTTTAATCTTTTCAGTAAAAATATTATTCTGCAACAGTATTAGCTCTTTTTTCTTCTTCTTCTTCTTCTTTAAAATAGCCTGCCAGTGATAATGGCCCGCTACCTTCCAATATAAAAACCAATAAAAGAAATAAAATAACCAGCGAAACGGCAAGATCTGTTTGAATAGAAAAATAACCCTGTTTGGAACTAATGAATAATATGGTTGCTAATAATATAGGAACCTGTATCAATGCAGCAAAACGGGTGAACATACCAATGATGATTAGAAAGCCACCGGCAATATGTATCCAGGGTACAGAATCAACTATTAAGTTTTTGTATCCTGATAGATTATTTTCATCGACTAATCTTCCAAAATCTGGTAAATTATTCAGGAGAGACACCCCTTTTAGTAAAAGTGCGGCACCTAAAGCAACTCTAAAAAGTGCCAGCCATTTGGGGTTATGGGAATTTGTCCAGTCTTGAATGTTTTTTATCAAGTTCATATTTATTGAATTTTGGTGTTTAAGAGTTAAACTAAACTACAATTTAATAATGGGTTTATCAAAAAGAAAAGATTTTATTTAATTTATATGTAAAGTATAGCCTATTCAATTATTTCTGCCCAAAAGCCCAATACAGCTTTATTATTAACCAATATGGTTACAGGGTAGCTGTCATCTACCTCAAATTTGTAGTTAAAACTCACAATTCCTTTATTAATTGTGTAATCAACTGTTTTTATTTTTTTCTTTTTATCATTCCCAATTTGCAAGGCCACTATATCAACAGGTACTTGTCCATTTGTAGCAAAGCTAAAGGAAACTGGTTTTTGTGTTGTTGATTTTATAACCCCATTATACGGCCTAAACTGTGTAACACCAAATTCGTAAGCCTTGTGTTGGATTAACGGCAAAGAAAAAAAGTCTTTAAGTGATTTTGGTCCGGCACCTAATAGCCAGGCTTTATTATCCGGGAAATGCTGAAAATTAAAGATGGTTCTATTTGCAAAGAAATAGGCGTCGTTATACGATGGGGTAAATACAGTTAGTTTTTCATCCGTAAAACCACTTCCCCAGGTTGGATCTACATAATGCCAGCTATCTTCACTTTGGCCTAATTGTACCACTACCCAGGTATGATTAAACTGTTCAGGAGGATCCTTAATTTCTTCGGCGTTGTATTTTGCATAACCATCTACCGTAAGGCAGCGGATTTTTATAACACTACACATGTCCTGAAATAACGAAGCATATCCCGTAGCAGTGGTTTTCCTGAATTTTAAAACATCTTCAGTGTTGGTTTTTTCATTGCCATTATTTCTTGCAGCTTTACAATCAAAGCTGATATTGTAGGCTATCCAGTCAAATATGGCTCTTACTTTTTCTATATTACCTGGAAACTTTTTTGTAACAATATAGCTGATGGTACCCATATTAAGCGTATCCAGTTTTCCCAATGATTTTACATAGTCATCTACTTGTTGAAATGGGTTTACAACGTTTTGGGCAGCTGCACTACCGGCAATCAAAATACAAATACCGGCAATTAGGCAGAAAACTTGTTTTTTCATTGCGGCTAAAATAACAAATTAGCGGTTAATGTTATCAAAAAATTGAAATTAGCGAATATTGAATTTTAAAAAAACATGCTCATATTCGGACTATATTTTTTACTTTGATAGCCTGATGATTAAATTTACTACCGCCATATTAAAGTTCGATAAGCAAGGAGAAAAAACAGGCTGGACCTATATTGAAATCACTGCATTGCTGGCTGAACAATTGCTGCCGGGGTGCAAAAAATCATTTAGGGTAAAAGGTAAGCTTGATGAGCACACTATTCAACAAGTTGCGTTGTTACCGATGGGGCAGGGGAATTTTATTTTGCCTTTGAATGCTGCAATGAGAAAAGCCATCGGTAAGCGAAAAGGCGCTAAACTGGAAGTTCAGTTGCAGTTGGATAATAGTGTGTACGAACTTAACAAAGAATTGATGGAATGCCTAGAAGACGAGCCAGCTGCCCGGGATTTTTTCAAAAGCAAACCATTGTCTTTTCAACATTACTACAGCAAATGGATTGATAGTGCTAAAACAGATGCTACCAAGGCTAAACGTATTGCAATGGCTGTATCTTCCTTAGCCCGTAAAATTGAATTTGGCGAAATGCTGCGAAACCACCGCCAACAGCGTGAATAATAGATGTAATGCCCAATTTTAGCAGATTAAAGCAGTACCCGAAGGAACAACGCAAAACCATCATCTTTTTTAGGATTGTCTTTAATTGAAACGATATGTAATCCTGCCGGAGTCCAAACTTTAAACAAGTCCCCTTTGTTGTGAGTGGCTATTGCTTTATCAAGTTGTGGTAACATTACGCCTCTTACAAACCAACCAAGGTCGCCACCTTTTGATGAAGAGCCGGGATCGGCACTGTAGGTGCTGGCCATCGTTTCAAAAGTACTATTGCCGCTTCGTATACGGTTGATGATATTGGTGGCCAAAGAGTCTGCAAATGCTTTTTTAAAGATGCTGGTATCAAGCACTATATGGCTTACATGATAAAAAGTGTTGGGAACTTTTGCAAGAATTTTTATCAGTACATTATTTCCTTTAAACGGGCCATATACTTTGCCAGTTTTACCCCTGTAAGCAAGACTGTCTGCCAGGGCAACAAATGAGGTGGTACTGATGATCGCAACTGTATCAACTTTATATTTCTTCTTCAGTTTATATTTTACATAGCCAAGTGGGTCCGGAGTAGCTTCCAGTTCTTTTTTAATTTGCGATAGCGATTGTCCGTGAACGGTAATTAAAAAAGCCTGGAATATTAAAGCAGCAATAATCTTCTTCATTCAATTTTTTTTTGCAAATGTAGGTGTTGCAGCTGCTATATAGGTATTAGCGGAGCTGATTAAAAATTCTTGTGAGCGTATTTACCTTCACAATTACCTGTGTTGAGTGCTTTTTAATAATCGGCTTCTTTTGTAAATTAACTTTGTTAACTAAATTGCAACTTTTAGAATTTTACAATACCTGTTATATTTACGATGTTTACAGAAATATAAAAGGTAAGCAGAGCAATTATTTAACATGAAGCAGTTTGAGTTTGTATCTGCGATGCTGAGTTTTTATTTACGCCTAAACCAAAAACAATGAAGCCATTTTTTTTATTTAGTTTGATAATTTGTTGCAGTCTTTCTGTTGTGGCCCAAAAGGAAACTGGTACAGATGAGGAAACCATCAATGGAGGATTTAGAAAAGACTATCTTTTTTCCGGAGGTAATATCAATCTTTCTTTTTTTAATGGTGTAACGGTATTGGGTGCATCACCACAATTGGGTTACAGTGTAGCAAAATGGCTGGATGCAGGTGTTATTTTTGGCTATACTTATTCAAGTGAACGGGATGTTTATACAAATGACAAATTCAGGCAGAAGATTATTGGTCCGGGCTCTTTTGCAAGAGTTTTTCCTGTTAATTTTTTATTTCTTTCATTTCAATTTGAACACAATTTTATTACTCAAAAGTACCTGCCTGCCGGTGGCGGAAACAGGTTAATTAATAAGTTAGACGCCAATAGCTTGCTGGTAGGGGCCGGTTACACCAGCGGCAGAAATTTCAGGAACAGTCCCTATTATTATTTTTCTGTTTCGGTCGATTTAATTAATAATAAAAATTCACCTTACACCGATAGGTTTAATAATTTATTGCCGGTAGTGGTAGCTGGTTTTAATATTCCTTTATTTCAGGGGAGACAAGACCGGTAAATGTAGTATCGCTGAATAATTCTTCCGGACTGCTGACAACTGTAAGCGCTGTTTCTATCGAACTGTATAAAAAATTCTCCTGCTTCATTACTTCCATGTGTGCTAATAACGCAGTGTAAAACCCACCGGAATTCAATAAATATATGGGTTTGTCGTGAATGGTTAACTGGTTCCAGGTAAGTATTTCAAACAATTCATCCAGGGTGCCAAAACCACCTGGTAATATGATTGCTGCATCTGCCTTTTGATAAAGCAAGAGCTTGCGTACATGCATATTTTCTACTACAATCAATTCAGTAATACTGTCGTGTTGCTGCTCAAACTTATTTAATAGTTCGGGAATAATGCCTGTTACACTGCCACCATTTTCAAGTACGCCATCTGCAACAGCGCCCATCAATCCCCGATTGCTGCCACCATAAATCAGGTGAATTTTACGGGTCCCTAACAGATTGCCCAATCGTTTTGCATCTGTTGCAAACACGGGGTTGTTACCACTTTTACTTCCACAAAAAACTACCACTGATTATGCCTGCATGTACTTTAGAAATTAATTATCGCAAAGAAACAAATATTTTTTCTATTTTCAATTTTAATTTTTAAGTAAACATTTAATTCATGTCGCCATTATTACTGTTTTCATTCGTTATTATTTATTTTGTTTTGCTTTTGTTTGTAGCTTATTTCACCTCCAGAAATTCCACCAACGATACCTTTTTTATTGGCAATAAAAGCAGCAACTGGATGCTGGTTGCTTTTGGTATGATTGGAACATCCCTAAGTGGTGTTACGTTTGTGAGCGTACCTGGTGGCGTGGGAGATTTTGCAGGCGGCAATTTTAAAGGCTTTGCATACATGCAGGTGGCATTTGGTTATTTGATTGGTTATGCAGTTATTGCTTTTATTTTACTGCCGCTGTATTACCGGCTCAACCTTACTTCTATCTACAATTATTTGTTGCAGCGCTTTGGTGTGGTTGCCTATAAAACCGGTGCGTTGTTTTTTATTATCAGCCGAACAGTTGGTGCAACAGCCCGTTTGTATTTAGTGATAAATGTATTGCAGTTTTTTATCCTGGATAAAATGGGTGTACCCTTTATTGTAACGGCTGCTGTAATACTGCTAATGATTTTGCTATATACTTTTGAAGGTGGCGTAAAAACAATTGTATATACCGATACACTGCAAACTACGCTGATGGTTGGCGGGCTGATTATTTGTATTGTATATATATTGAGTAGCTTAAACCTTTCTGCCGGAGAGGCTTTTACACAAATGAGCAGCAAAGGCTATCTGACCATTTTTAATACGGATGTTAATAGTAAGGGCTTTTTCCTTAAGCAGATAATTGGTGGTGCATTTATCACCATTGCCATGACGGGGCTTGACCAGGAGATGATGCAGAAAAATATCAGTGTAAAAAGATTGGCTGACTCACAAAAAAATGTGATCACACTGGCAATTGTTTTGGTATCTGTATTGGTGTTGTTTTTATTGCTGGGAGGTTTATTGTATTTGTTTGCCGGTGCCAACGGCGGCACTTACCAGGAAGTAATGGTAAATGGAGTGCCTGTAAAACAATTGATTTTGAACAATACCAACATTATTGGCGACAAAGCATTCCCTTCGGTGGTACTTAATTATTTGCCAGCGGGTGTCGGTATTATTTTTATCATTGCGCTTATCTCTGCCTTATTCCCTAGTGCAGATGGGGCGCTTACCGCACTTACCTCTTCCTTTTGTATTGACATACTTGGTTTAAAAAACCGGAATGATTTAGATGAAAAACAAAAAAAGCGATTAAGACTTACAGTCCACTTAACTTTTACTGTTGTTTTTTTAGCCTGCATAATGGTATTTAAAGTGGTAAATGATAATAGTATCATCGATAAAATTTTAGACCTGGCTGGTTACACCTATGGCCCGTTGCTGGGGCTTTTTGCCTTTGGAATTTTCACCAAACGACAGCTTCCCAATAAGTATATTTTAACCATCATTTGTTTGATAGCACCCGTAATTTCTTACCTGCTTAGCATCAATGCTAAAACATGGTTTAATGGCTACCAGATTGGGATTGAGTTATTGTTGATAAACGGAATACTTACTTTTTTTGGCTTGTTGCTGATTTCTAATAACGGTGCACAAAATGAAATGGTGGCTGAAAAGTAGGGCTGAAAAATATCGTATTGATTTAAGAATTCTCAATTGAATTAGCGTTACAGAAAGTAACCAATTTGTCCATAACGAAAACTCATTTTTTTCCGCACATTAAAATTACTACTGCTGAGGACCTACGCCTGATTGAAGCGGATACCCCGGTGAGGCTTTGTGTGCTGGCCTTGTGCCGGAGTAGCAGCGGAAAGCAGGGCTGCTGCTGAACGTAGTTCGTTTGCCGGCGTTCCGGTTTTTTTTCCACTCCTTATTTATACCTTTTAAAATCTACTATTTCCGTACAACTATTTCCTATTTACAGTTTATTTATTTACTTTAAATTAGTGCTACCTAAAATCTCCTTAAAACAATCTATATGCAATTAACCATCAGCAATCTCTCGAAGACTTATCCTAACGGCGTGCAGGCATTAAAAGGAATTGACCTTGTAATTAACCAGGGAATGTTTGGTTTGCTTGGACCCAATGGTGCTGGCAAATCATCTCTCATGCGAACCATTGCTACCTTGCAGGAAGCAGATAGTGGCAGTATTTTTTTGGATAATTTAGATGTATTAAAAGAGAAAGAAACTGTGCGGAAAATATTGGGTTATTTGCCACAGGAGTTTGGCGTATATCCAAAAATAAGTCCGGAAATGATGCTGGATCATATTGCACGCCTAAAGGGAATTCACAACACAAAGGAGCGAAAAGAAATTGTTGGTGCTTTGCTTAACAGGGTAAATTTATATACCGATCGAAAGAAAAACCTGGGCACTTTTTCGGGTGGAATGAAACAACGGTTTGGTATTGCACAGGCATTAATGGGCAACCCAAAACTTATCATTGTTGATGAACCAACTGCAGGACTTGACCCTGCCGAAAGAAACCGTTTTTATAATTTACTGAGTGAATTGGGACAGAATACCATCGTTATTTTATCTACACATATAGTGGAAGACGTAAGGACGTTGTGCAGTGATTTTGCAATTATCTGTCAGGGAGAATTATTAAGACACGATCAGCCCGATGAAGCGGTAAAAGAAATAGAAGGAAAGATTTTTAATAAAGCCATCGATAAAAAAGCCATTGAAGAATACCGGGATAAATACCAGGTAATTTCTGTGCAGATGAAAGCGGGCAACCTTAATGTGCGGATTTACGCAGATGCTGATCCGGGCAACGGTTTCAGCCCGTCGCAGGCAGTACTGGAGGATGTTTACTTTCACCAGATATCCGGGAGAATGGATGTGATTACGCTTTAGTTGAAAACCTTAAAACCAACCGTTATGTTTTTCGAAATATTTCTTTTTGAATTAAGATATCGCAGCAAGCGACCAGCTACCTGGATATATCTTTTCGCATTTTTTTTAATTGGTTTTTTATCTGTTGCCACCGGCTCTACACCTGCTACAGAAAAAGTAATGCACAATGCACCAAGGGTATTGGCAGAAGGCAATATTATATTTAGCATGTTTGCGATGCTCATTTGCTCTGCTATTATGGGGGTGCCATTGTACCGTGATATCGAACACCAGACCCGTAATTATTTTTACGCATATCCAATAACAAAGGGCGGCTATTTTTGGGGAAGA
>JBBQEA010000073.1:0-20663 GCA_038320245.1 Chitinophagales bacterium
TTAGAAAGAATTCAAACTTCATGCAATGTGGAAGAGGTTGTTTCAATGGGTTTTATTCCACTCATTTATCAAAACAACCTGTTAGGTAAATTCGTCATTGCATTTACAGCGCATCATATTTTTTCAGAGGATGAAAAACAACTTATTGAAACCATTGCAAGGGATGTAGCTTTTGCCATCAGCGAAAAAAATATACAGCTTGCGCTTAAATCATCCAGCAAAAAATATAAACATCTTTTTGATTATAACCCAATGCCTATGTGGATGATCTCTTATCCTGAAAGAAATTTTATAGATGTTAATAAGGCTGCTTTAAAACATTATGGCTATACCAGGGAAGAGTTTTTACACATGAATGTTCTCGATATCAGGCCGCCAAAAGATGTTGATTTATTCAAAAAAATGGTTAACGGATTAAATCCGGGTAGCGATTACAATGGTATATGGCGACACCGGAAAAAAAATGGAGATATTATTAGAGTTGAAATTATTGCAAATGAAATTGTTTATGAAGGCAACAATGTGAGGCTGATATTGGCCATTGATATTGATGCAAAAATAAAGGCCGAAGAAAAGCTGCAACAGTCCTATCAGCAAATAAGGCAATTAGCCATGCACCTGCAAAACATCAGGGAAGAGGAACGTACAAACATTGCAAGAGAAATTCATGACGAACTTGGACAACAATTAACCGGTTTAAAAATGTATATATCCTGGCTCACCAAAAAAATAAAAACGCAAGAGCCGGAGATACAAACAAAGTTTGCCAATACCATGGAGTTAATAGAAGACACCATAAAATCTGTTAGAAAAATATCAACCGAATTAAGGCCGAGTATGCTGGATGATTTGGGTTTACTTGCAGCAATGGAATGGCAAAGCAACGAGTTTGAAAAAAGATCCGGTATTCCGATAGAGCTAATTAACCTTACCAATAACGAGCCTATTCCCCACAAATACACCACCGGTCTTTTCAGGATATTTCAGGAGTCGCTCACCAATGTAGCCCGCCATGCGGATGCAAAAAAAGTAACTTCATCTCTTCTTTATAAAGACAGCGAATTAACTTTAAACATACAAGACGATGGAAAAGGTTTTATACTGCATAATATTGGCAGTAAAAAAACATTGGGCCTGTTTGGCATGAAGGAACGTGCAATGGAAATGGGAGGTAGCTATGAAATAATAAGTGAGCCCGGTTTTGGTACAACAGTTTCAATTAAAATCCCTATTAACTAACTAAAAAATCCCCAACCATGATACGAATATTAATAGCAGATGACCACACAATTGTTCGCAAAGGGCTACGGCAAATTCTGGCAGAAGAATTTACTGACGCCATTATTGAAGAAGTTGCAGATGCGGAAGATTTGATAAAAAAAGTAATTAAGGAAAAGTGGGATGTGGTAATTTCGGATCTCTCTATGCCGGGCAAAAGTGGTTTGGAGGCCATACCTCATATAAAGCAATTAAACCCAACCTTGCCTGTATTGATACTGAGCATACATCCCGAAGAACAATATGCCATCAGGGTATTAAAAGCAGGCGCTGCAGGCTATCTTAGTAAAGACACTGCCCCCGATGAGTTGGTAACTGCGGTTCGCCGGGTATTGTTGGGTAAAAAGTATATTACCCTAAGTATTGCAGAAAAAATAGCTGATACTTTTGAAAAGCATACAGACAGAAAATTGCATGAATCGCTCAGTGATAGAGAACTGCATGTTTTTAAAATGATTGCTTCCGGTAAAGCCGTATCCGAGGTGGCGGAATCCCTTTCCCTGAGCGTAACAACTGTAAGCACTTACAGAGCAAGAGTGATGGTAAAAATGAATATGAAAACCAACGCTAACCTCACTTTGTACGCAATTGAAAACAATTTGCTTTAATCTTATTTTAGTCAGATTATTCCGGAGTTATTATCATAGCGGCTAGCCTCTTTGTACTACAACCATGTAGTACAAACAACTACACCCGATTGCATTACTACTACACTACTTTGATCCATTTTACTATTGTTTGCCCAAATAAATGGTTGTTATTTTACAACTCATCCCGCTTTAATTCCAATATTAAAAAAAATGACTTTCAATGCTGGTAAACAGCGTTGTAAGTTTTTCTAAATTAATTTAGAAATTTAATTTTTTACTCATGTGAAAAATTAAAATAATTGCTTTAAATCCAATATTAAATTATCCACTTTGGTATAATTTATTGTAAAACCTTACCACAAGACTCCTAAAATAAGCAGTATTCAAAAGGTTAACCCCCAATGAAACTGCTTTTTTCATTTAATATATTTCCATCAACTAAAAAGTAAGCCATACATAAGTTGATCGCAGATTAACCTTTTCTTCGTAGCTTGAACCCGGTAGAAAGCAATATAAATTATCAGCTAAACGGCATCGTCTTTAGCAAGACAGCCCTCTATCATATAGATCTATAACAAAACAATTGATTTATTACAAAATAAGAGATAGATTTAAAATATTTGAACCACCGATGAAAAAAACCGTTTTTATTTCCTTTTTTACGCTCCTGCTGCTGCTGGCTTATTTACCCTCCTTTTGCTGGGGATTTTATGCCCATAAAAAAATTAATTACTACGCCGTATTTTTATTGCCGCCCGAAATGATGGTACTCTACAAACCCAACATTTCATTTTTGGAAGAGCATGCAGTAGATCCTGATAAGCGCCGCTATGCAGTACCGGAGGAAGGGCCCAGGCATTACCTGGATATTGATCATTATGGAAAATATCCATATCCTGATTTACCCAGAAAATGGAAAGATGCAGTTGCAAAGTTTGGCGAGGATTCTTTGATGGCACATGGTATTGTACCCTGGCATATTCAAGTGATGCTGTTGCGGCTAACCAGCGCATTTAAAGAAAAGAACTTTAGCAAGATAATGAAGAACAGCGCCGAGATTGGCCATTACATTGCAGACTCACATGTGCCACTACATGCAAGCAGCAACCACAATGGGCAGTTTACCAATCAAAAAGGAATACATGGTTTTTGGGAAAGCCGGGTACCGGAATTGCTGGCAGAAAGAGATCAGCAAAATATGGGCTTCAACTTTTTTATTGGTAAGGCTCAATACATAAAAGATCCCGGAGGGTATGCCTGGGATAGACTTTTGGAAAGTGCATTGGCTTCAGATTCTGTACTTACATTTGAACGCCAACTAACAAAGGAATTTGCTCCCGACCAGAAATATAGTTTTGAAACAAGAAACGGCGTAATCATCCGTCAATATTCTGCCGCCTTTACCATTGCATTTAATCAAAAGCTGGATGGCATGATTGAAAGACGGATGAGGCTGTCTATATTTTCTATCGCCTCTTTTTGGTATACAGCATGGGTAAATGCAGGGCAGCCAGATTTAAAATCGATGGTTAATCAAAACTTTTCGGAAGCAGATGCAAAAGAATTTGAACAATTAAACGGGAGCTGGCAAAATGGAGGAAAAATGATTGGCAGGGGTGAGGATTGATAAAACTAATTCACTTAAATTAATTTTTTAAGTAGTTGTTTTCTTAAGTAAAAAATATTTGGCCGTAATGTATTGTAGGTGAGTTATTATGATTTTACCTTTTTCATCAGCATTACATAACCACATAATTCTTTTTTCTTTTTGTTTACCTGCACCGGACGGAAAGCATAGTATTCCGAAAACCTGGGTATGTAAGAAAAATTGATAACATTCCCATCTACATCGCCCCACATCTTTTTTTGATATACCACCTGCTTCTCATCTGAATCAAACATCCGCACTTCATATAATTTAGAACCAATATCTCCAATAAAAACAAATTGGTACCAACTACCTTCTGTTAGTGCTACCATCACTGCCATTTCATATTCACTTTCCATGGTTATAGATGCCTCTTTGGCTATAATGAAACCCTGGCTGGCAAATGCTGATTTAATACTATCAACTTGCTTTTTTATTAATTCATCTTTACAATTTGATACCCTTATCACATTTTGTGCATGAATGGCAGAGCCATATAATAATAAGATGAAGGGTAAAAGAAGTAGGTGTTTCATAGGTTGATTAATTACAAATTCAGGCAAAAATAAAAGTTATTATTTCTCTTTTTTAACAGCGGTTAATTGCCTTAAAACATAAAGGTATCAACCACACATTAGCCTTGCTTGTAATTAACGTTAAAACTGTGTAAATATTTCTATAGCCTTTATAAAATCTAGACTGTTTTATTAAAATAATAGGTACCAGCCTGTTGGGTGCAGGTAATTACCAGATCGTTGATGCAAACATGCGGTGGCAACTGACTACAATAAAAAATTGTATCTGCAATATCTTCACCGGTAAGTGGCTTTATGCCAGTGTAGGTGGAGGCAGCTTTTGCTTCATCGCCTTTAAAACGCACCAACGCAAACTCGGTTTCCACAGCACCGGGGTGTATGGCAGTTACTTTAATATTGTATTTCAAAAGATCTATCCGCATAGCTTTACTAATAGCGTCAACTGCAAATTTACTGGCACAATACACATTGCCTTTTTCATAAACCTCTTTACCAGCAACAGAACCCATGTTAATGATGTGTCCTTTTTTTCGTTCAATCATTTGTGGTACAATTGCTTTGGATACATACAGCAATCCGTGCACATTGGTATTAAGCATGGTCTCCCAATCATTCATGTCGGCTGTTTCAAAACCATCTCTTCCGGCTGCCAAACCTGCGTTGTTTATTAGTATATCTACAGCCTTCCATTCTTCGGGCAAATTACATAGTTTATGCTCAACAGCCTGCCTGTCCTGCACATCAAAAACCAGCGGTAAAACCTTTATGGCATAGGTTTGCTGCAGTTCCTGTTGCAAATTCAATAACCGGTCTTTTCTTCTTCCAGTAAGGATAAGCTGGTAGCCAGCCGCAGCAAATTTTTGGGCACAGGCTAAACCAATTCCCGAAGTAGCACCTGTAATTAGTACAATATTATTCATGCCCGAAATTAATACAAGTTGTATAATAAAAAACTGATTACGCATATGCAGACAACCAATTACAGGATAAACCCGAATATTTTTTTTGCGAATAGAATCTTTATAAGTCAATATTTCAGATTCAATCTAATTACTAATTGGTTTTAACTTTACATTTGCTTTGGTAATAGCTAAATAGTTATTGAAAGAATTGATGCTGAAAATTACCATCGTACAATAAATCATTCATATAGTGTCAAAGCAAGTTAATAAAGTAACAGCCGCAGGGTTGATTGTTGCTTTAGGTATTATTTACGGCGATATAGGTACCTCTCCGTTGTATGTTTTTAATGCCATTATCAATAATCGTGAAATCAGCGAATTATTAATTGTTGGTGGACTTTCCTGCATTATCTGGACACTCACGCTACAGACAACCCTTAAATATGTGATCCTCACGTTAACCGCAGATAACAAGGGTGAAGGAGGTATTTTTTCTTTATACACCTTAGTGAGAAGACAAAAAAAGTGGCTGGTGATACCTGCCATGATTGGTGGAGCAGCCTTGCTTGCAGATGGTATGATAACACCACCCATTTCAGTAACATCTGCCATAGAGGGATTAAAACAAATTGATGCATTTAAAAATGTACACCAATACCAGATTATTTACATTGTATTATTGATATTGGTGTTTCTCTTTTTTTTACAACGTTTTGGATCTGCCTCAATAGGTAAATTATTTGGCCCTATTATGTTGGTATGGTTTGGGATGCTCGCATTCTTCGGGGTTATACACCTGTCGGATGATATGCAGATTTTTAAGGCATTTAATCCTTACTATGCAATTAAACTATTAACAGTTTACCCTAAAGGCTTTTGGATATTGGGTGCTGTTTTCCTTTGTACCACGGGTGCAGAGGCATTGTACAGCGATTTGGGACATTGCGGCAGGGCTAATGTCCGCTATTCGTGGGTGTTGGTTAAATCTTGCCTGATATTAAATTATCTGGGTCAGGGTGCATGGCTTTTATCAAAGCACAAAGGGCATATTATAAGCGACGAAATGATCAAAGGAGGATTCAATCCTTTTTATGGTGTAATGTCGGAAGATTTTAGGCTGATAGGATTGGTGATTGCCACACTAGCTGCAATTATTGCCAGCCAGGCATTAATCAGTGGCTCATTCACATTAATCAGTGAAGCGATACGGCTCAATTTGTGGCCACGTATGAAAATCAATTACCCTTCAGAGGCTAGAGGCCAGTTATTTATACCAGGTATTAATACATTGCTTTTTGTTGGCTGCTGTAGTATCGTATTATACTTTAAATCTTCCAGTGCAATGGAAGCTGCCTATGGCCTGGCTATCACACTCTGTATGCTTTCTACTTCTATTTTGTTTGCCAACTATTTGATATCCCGGCGTACCGCACCTTTTTTAATCTACTTATACCTTGCTGTTTATCTTACCATAGAATTAAGTTTTTTAATTGCTAACCTGGAAAAATTTCCACACGGCGGTTTTATTGCGCTAATGGTGGGTGGTGGCTTGTTTGTGGTAATGTATGTATGGCATCGAAGCCGAAAAATAAAAAACCGCTATGTAGAATTTGTAAGAATGGAGGAATACATTCCCAAACTGGAGGAATTAAGCAATGACATCAGTGTGCCCAAATACGCTACCCACCTGGTTTATATGACAAGTGCCAATAACCCAAAAGAAATTGAGCATAAAATTATTTATTCCATTTTAAGCGGAAAGCCAAAGCGGGCCGATATATTCTGGTTTGTTCATGTTGATACACTGGATGATCCATATACCTGTGATTACATAGTTGAACACATTATTCCCAATGATATTATCCGGGTAGAATTTAGACTGGGATTTAGAGTGGCGCCACGCATTAACCTGATGTTTAAAAAAGTGGTAGAAGATTTGGTGGCTAATAAAGAAGTAAACGTAACCAGCCGTTACGAGAGCCAGCAAAGAAACAATGTGGTAGGTGATTTTCAGTTTGTAGTTATGGAAAAGTTTTTATCGCAGGATAATGAACTGCCATTTTTAGAAAGGATTATCATGCAATTATATTTCTGGGTAAAAGAAGTTTCGTTGAGTGAAGAAAAAGGATTTGGACTTTCGCAAAGCAATGTGACGGTTGAAAAATATCCATTAATAGTATCGCCGGTAAATAAGTTGAAATTGAGCAGGATTTACCTGGATGAAGATGAAGAATAATAGAGAATATATAAGTTGCAAACAAATCGACGAGTTAATACAAAAGAAATGTAACCAGTGAAAAGTATTACTGTAGCTACCCTGTCTCAAATGATAAAAGAGCAGCAGGTTTTTCAATTAATAGATGTAAGAGAAGCAGATGAACATAAGGAGTTTAATATAGGCGGAACCCTGCTGCCATTGGGGCAAATTACCCGTAACCTTTATTCAATTGCAAAAGATAAGCCTGTAATATTTTATTGCCGCAAAGGCATCCGCAGCCAGTTTGCAATACAGAAGTTACAAGAAAAATATCCGTTCAATAATCTAATTAATCTTATTGGTGGCACTGAGGCTTGGAAAAGGGAAATGGAAAAGTTAAAATAGTATAGTAGTCCCAAGATTTTTTTTACTAATAGATTATTAAAATTAAAAAAAGCCGGGGTTCCACAAAAAGGAAATACCGGCTTTTTTAAACCCTTTTATTCATGAAAAGTAAAAACTAATTAAAACTGCAGATGCCTTACAGTAAGCCCATTATTGATGAGCTGTTTTAATGAATCAATACCAATTTTTAAATGTCGTTCTACAAACAACGATGTCACATTTTTATCACTTGCCTCCGTTTTTACGCCTTCCGGAACCATCGGGCTGTCACTCACCAACAGCAATGCACCTGTGGAAATTTTATTATAAAATCCTACAGTAAAAATAGTAGCTGTTTCCATATCAATAGCATAAGCCCTCACTTTTTTCAGGTATTCTTTAAACACTTCATCATGTTCCCAAACACGACGGTTAGTGGTATAAACAGTTCCAGTCCAATAGTCGCAGGCATAATCTCTAATGGTGGTAGAGATGGCTTTCTGCAACATAAATGAAGGCATTGCAGGCACTTCCGGCGGAAAGTAATCATTACTGGTACCTTCTCCCCGAAGGGCAGCTATGGGCAGTATTAAATCTCCAATCGTATTTCGCTTTTTGAGTCCGCCACATTTGCCTAAAAATAATACTGCTTTAGGATGAATGGCAGATAGCAAGTCCATTATGGTTGCAGCACCAGGACTGCCCATACCAAAATTAATAATGGTGATATTATCTGCAGTTGCGCATTGCATCGGCCTGTCTCTACCTACAACTTTTACTTTGTTCCATTTTGCAAACATTTCAACATAATTAGAAAAATTAGTCAGCAAAATATATTCACCAAAGTTTTCCAATTTTTCACCTGTGTACCTGGGTAGCCAGTTTTCTACAATATCCTCTTTTGATTTCATATGCTGTTATTTATTTGTTTTTGCGTTTGGCACTAATGGTTACTTTTACAAATATCCATTGTTATATAGCATTTTAGTTTATCGATAAAAGTACAGATTTTTTTTCTTCAACATGATTAAGATTAATTACCCACCATATCAACCCAAAATAAAAACGACTGCAGGAAAAGAACTTATTTTTGATGAGGTAAGAAAACGGTGGATACTACTTACACCGGAAGAATGGGTGCGGCAAAATTTTTTACAATACCTGATAGTAATAAAAAAATATCCCGCCGCTTTTATTGCTGTAGAAAAAGCAATTGATTTGGGTGATGTAAAAAAGCGTTTCGATATAGTGTTGTATGATAATAATCACCAGCCGTGGATGATAATTGAATGTAAAGAAATGTCGGTTGCTTTAGATAGAAAAGTATTAGACCAGGTATTAAGATACAATATACCATTGCAGGTTCCCTACCTGGTAATTACAAATGGCAGCTATTGTTATGCATTTGAAATTGCAGATGGAAAAATGAAAGCCATTGACAATTTACCCTGATACGAATGAGGAATAAGCTTAAGAAAATTGAATACCTGTTGAATGTATTAATTACCTGCAGTCTGTATTTTGCCTGCTCCCAAACTCATCAAAGATTCTTCGGGAAAATAATTAGCATTTTGATCCGGATTATCTTTTAGTGCTGCCCGCATTTCTTTTGCAGTTTTTGTACTACCATCATGGCTCCACCCGGGGGGCATCAGCAGGTATTTTATTTTGTTGATGAAAGAAGTTTTCTTTTGCAAATCTTTTCCAATCTGCACCCACTCATGCAAAACAATATTAACCGGATGATGCCGGTTTGGTAATGGACTGGTAAGGCCATAACGTACCGGTTCTTCCGGCATTTCTTCCTGGAAAGTACCAAACATTTTATCCCAGATAATAAGACACATTCCCATATTTTTATCCAGGTATAAGGTGTTACTGGCATGGTGCACCCGATGGTAGCTGGGGCTTACAAACAACACCTCAAACCATGCCGGCATTTTTTGAATAAACTGTGTATGAACCAAAATTCCGTAAATCTGTGTAAGGGCATACATCAATACAATATCTGCAGGGTCAAAGCCAATAGCTGCCAACGGTATAAAGTATACAAACCTGTATAAAGGTTGTAATACGGACGATCGAAAACCAGTAGTAAGGTTGAACTCTTCGGATGAATGATGTGTTACATGCACCGCCCAAAATAACCGGCAGTAATGGTCTACTCGATGTTCGATATAAAACATACAATCTTCCAAAATAAAAAGCAATAACCAGTAGAGAATGGCATGGCTGTTAAAGGAAGCTATTTTATTATTGTAAAACCATTGCAGGATAATAAAAAGATAAATGGAGCGAAAAAGCAAATCGATACTTCCGTTTAGCAAAGTAAGGTAAAGGTTAATGAGGGTTTCCTTTACCGAATAGTATTTTTTTACATGCAGATGACTACCTATTATTTCAAATAAAATAATGGATGCATATAACGGTGTAGTAATGGTGATGAGCGTTTTTTCAATAAATGCAAAAGGCATATAAATAGTTTGGTATAATGAATGCTGGGTAACGAATATTCAACATAAATAATTATCCAGTTTTAAATACTGAATAACAAGATTATTCATTTTTCTATAGCAATTGCAAACATTAAAGATGATACAACACCTACACAACCATTATCTCTTTTTCCTTTGCTTCCAGGTGTTTTTCAATTAATGAAATAAACCGGTTGGTTAATTCCTGCATTTCAATTTCTGCTTCTTTGGCTGCATCTTCACTTAAACCATCTTTTTGCAATTTTTTAATTTGCTCAATCGAATCTCTGCGAATATTCCTTATAGATACTTTAGCATTTTCACCTTCAGCATTACATCTTTTCACCAATTCTTTTCTTCGCTCTTCAGTTAGCGGTGGTAAAAATAATCGTATAAAGTTACCGTCATTTTGGGGATTGATACCAATATTACTGGCAATAATAGCCCTTTCGATGGGTTGAAGCATATTCCGTTCCCAAGGTTGTACAGAGATAGTGCGGGCATCCAACACGGAAATATTGGCTATCTGAGAAATGGGTGTAGGAGAGCCATAATATTCAGCTACAATACCATCCAGCATATTGGGATTAGCCTTTCCAGCCCTTATTTTTACGAGTTCAGCTTCCAAATGGCTGATGGCCTTCTTCATAGTACTTTCCGTATCCATCTTTATCAAATCCAGTTCTTCTGACATAAAAATTCGTTTTAGGTGGCTGCAAAACTAAAGAAAAGAATTATAAGCCCCACATATGGCAGCGCACAAAGGCAATAAATTTTAATGCGGTGGATAAAAAGAGAAAATATGGAATCAAAAATGTTGGGGAGGCAACAGCGTATTCGAAGTACTATTTATGTTTATTTTTAAAAAGTAGCAATTTATTAATGGGTAATCTTTCCAACGCTTTTATCAGTCTGCTTCAACAACTTCCGAAGTAAATGCAAGAATTTTGGGTGCCTTTACAATCCTTCCTTCCTTTATTAAACCTGAAGCAGCACTTTCTTTAATTTTTGAACGAAAGTAGCCGATAATTCCAATGAGAGAAGCAGCAACTGAAAACAAAATGCCCATCACCATGGTAGTTCCCAGGCTACGGATAGAATAGGTTAATGCGATAAATAAAACATTGGCCCCTACACATAAAAAAGTAACATTACGATGACTAAAACCAAGGTCCAGCAAAAAGTGATGAACATGGTTTCTATCAGGACTAAAAGGTGATCGCTTATCTAAAATGCGAAGACTAAACATTCGAAGTGTATCAAATAATGGAACAATTAATATTGCAAAACCCAGTGCTGGGGCAGATTCCAAAGGTAATTTGGCGCCAGGTGTGCCTGCAATATTAATAAACTGAATTACCAATATAGCATTGAACAGGCCAATTAAAAGTGAACCGGTATCACCCATAAATATTTTAGCCGGAGAAAAATTATAGATCAAAAATCCAATAAGGCTGCCAGCGAGAGAGAAAGCCATTACAGCATACATCAATTGCCCAACATAAAAGAAATAGCAGCCAAACACCATGGTTGTAAGTAACCCAAGCGAACCTGCTAAACCATCAACACCATCAATAAGATTAAAGGAATTAGTAATTACTATTATGGTAAAGAAGGTTAAAATAATGCTGGCTAAATAGGGTATTTCGCCAATACCTAAAAACCCGTGCATGTTGGTAATTTGAATTCCCCCGAATTTAATAACAATTCCGGCTGCCAATAACTGACCAATGAATTTTTTTGCAGCAGATAAAATCAGTATGTCATCTTTAATTCCAAGAAAAAATATTACAATGGCCGCTGCAACATAATACTGTAATGTATTGCTGCCAACCGGTACACAAAGCAGCATAGCTAAAATAAACCCGGCAAAAATACCCAAACCACCAAGCGTGGGAATTACCATTTTGTGGACTTTGCGCTCATCTGGCTCATCAAACATTTTTTTCTCTCTTGCTACCTGAATAATTACAGGTATGGCGAAAAAAGTTATTAAAAAAGAAACAATTCCACTAAAAAATATATTGTCCATGCCAGGGGGTAATTAATAATATTTAATACAAAAGTTAATTTCAACAACAAGCGTCAAGCATCCAGATTAATCTATTGTGCTGCAACATAGTAAAATAATGCCGATTTATAAAATTTTACTACAAAACCATCGTTAGTTAGCTGGCTTTATAGGTTAGTTTATAAGCAAACGACGATTCTTAAACCTTATTATTAAAAATGCAATACTTATTAAATTTTTACTTTGCTGTTGAGCGTAATTAAAGTAGGTTTGCGTTGAAAAATTAAACAAATATGACTGATTTAAAAGGAGTAGCAAACCAGGTACGCAGAGATATTGTGCGGATGGTTCATGGTGTACAAAGTGGTCACCCCGGTGGTTCATTGGGATGCACAGAATACTTAACGGCCCTTTACTTTGATGTAATGAATCATAATCCGGCATTTAGTATGGATGGGTTGGGGGAAGATTTGTTTTTCCTGAGTAATGGTCATATTTCACCTGTATTTTATAGTGTTTTGGCAAGAAGTGGCTATTTTCCGACACAGGAACTGGCAACTTTTAGAAAACTAAATACCCGTTTGCAGGGGCATCCTACTACGCACGAGCATTTACCAGGCGTAAGAATCGCCAGCGGTTCGCTTGGTCAGGGAATGAGTGTGGCAATAGGTGCAGCATTGGCTAAGAAATTAAACAACGACAATGGAATCATATTTTCACTCCATGGAGATGGTGAATTGGATGAAGGGCAAAACTGGGAAGCAATTATGTTTGCAGCCCATAAAAAAGTAGACAACCTGATTGCCACCATCGACTGGAATGGCCAGCAAATAGACGGACCTACCAGCAAAGTAATGGACCTCGGTAATCTGGAAGCTAAGTTTGAAGCTTTTGGCTGGCATGTGTTACACCTGGAGCAAGGTAATGATATAGACGAAGTGGTTGGCGCTTTAAAACTTGCTAAAACACTTACAGGCAAGGGTAAGCCAATTGTTATATTAATGAAGACTGCCATGGGGAAGGGAGTTGATTTTATGGAAGGCAGCCACGAATGGCACGGTATTTCACCAAATGATGAGCAGTTGGCAAGGGCACTTGCTCAGTTGCCGGAAACATTGGGGGATTATTAAATTATACATTCTTTTTGCCGGGGAGCCGGGAAGTCGTTTACCTGGCTTTCTGATTTCCCGGCATTTTTATTTTTACCAGCATGTTGATGAAAGCATTCGCCAGCTTTAATCAAAAAAAAATGGGGATTGGTAAATAAAAACGTCTTAACGCCTAAACGGCAAAAAAAATCAACGCAATTCAATTGCCTGGTTAGCTGCTTTACGTGCCGGAAACCAGGAAGCCATAAAGGCAATAAAAGTAGCCGTAGCTGCAACCAAAATAAAATCTGCAGCAGCCAACTGTACCGGAAAATAATCAATCAGGAAAGAACCGCCTTCTAACTTTACCAGTTTAAGCTTTACCTGTAAAAAACAAATTATCAGCGCCAGTAAAATGCCGGCAATGGTGCCGATGCTTCCCAATAACAGGCCTTCGCTTAAAAATATTTTAAGCACCATGCTTTTATTGGCGCCCATACTTTGCAAAACACTAATGTCTTTTTGTTTTTCCAGCACCAGCATGGTTAATGCACTAATCATATTAAAAGCAGCAATTAACAATATCAATGTAAGTACAGCGTAAATCACCCATTTTTCTAATTTCATAGTGCTGTACAGGCTTTGATTTTGTTCGTATTTGTTCAGTACTTTATAATTGGCACCAAGGGCCTGCTGCAAGTGCAACTGTGCTGTTTCAAGGCTGGCACCGTCCTTTAATTTTATTTCACTGGCGCTGTATTCATTGGCGGCAAAGCCCATTTGCTGCTTAACAAAACCAATATTAGTAACGGCGTATTTATTATCAAAATCCTGCTGAATAGAAAAAACACCCGTGGCTTTGGCATTGCCTTCACTTAGCGATTCCATAGGGTCGCTTACATAAACTTTTCCTTTTTTGGGGAGGATGATGGTGAAGATAGAATTTTCCAGTCTGCCGTTTACATTAATGCCTGCAGCATTTTGTACGCCATAACCGGCCACTATGCCGGGTTCTGCTACAGTGCCCAAATCAAATTTTCCCTCAATGGTTTTTGCTGCAACACCACTTACGTTTATATAATTGCTATCCACCCCTTTCAGGTAAACCATGCTTTGCAGATCGTCGTTTTGCAGCAATGCTTTTTCTTCCGCAATTAAAGAAATAGCAAAAATGGAGGGTTGTTTATTAATCAAATTGATTTGTGCCTGGCTAAGTGTAAATGTTTTGCCGGTAACAGGAGTGATTTTTATATCTGTGTAAAACGAACTATACAATGATTTTACCAAACCTTCAAATCCATTAAAAACACTTAACACCAATATCTGGCAGGCGGTGGCAAATGCAATAACACCCACCGTTACCCAGGCAATAATATTAATAGCATTGGTAGTTTTTTTTGCTTTAAAATATCTCCAGGCAAATATTAAATACAAGTTTTAAAAATTTTTATTTTAATATGATGTATTTTGATGTTGTTGAATTGGATTAGGTAATTAGGTCAAGCTTGATTTTTAAACTTGTTAAAAAGTGATCCGCCTATTTCAATACATCAGTAATTTCTGCAGAAGTAAACAAATAAAATCAATCCAGGAATTCATATCCTAAATCTTCAAATTAATATTATCTGCTTCATTATTTATTCTCCAGTTCCAGGCCCGCTTTTCCCTTCTTCCTTTTTTATTTTCTCAAACAACTCTTCCATTTTAAAAACATAATCCAGTGTGTCATCAATAAAAAACTTAATCTCGGGTATGCTCCTTAGTTGGTGCCTCACCCTGGTGCCCAATTCTTTTCTGATCTCTTTATATTTTTCTTCAAACTTTTTAAGAACCGCCTGTGTGTCTTTTACCTGAAACATGCTCAGGTAAACCCTTGCTTCAAAAAGATCGGGCGTAATTTTTACACTTGAAATGGAGATCATGCCACCATCCATCATAGTAAGCCCCATTCGCCGAAAAATATCATTTAATTCCTCGTTGATTAATCCGGCTACCTGCTTCTGTCTTTTCGTTTCTGTTGTCATGATGTGGTTATTTAAAGGTTGTAAAAGTACGTTCTTTCAATAACTAATGGTAACAGAGCTGGAAGTTAAGAGATGAGGTGGAAACGGGTTTTATTGCTTTCCAACAGTTGCACACTGATTAGGTTAGTTTTTCAGGATGAGAAAATCGGCTATTACCTGCTGTTGACTGCTACTCTTGTTCTACCTCTTTAAGTAACTGTTCTGCCTGATTTAATGAGTTACTATAAAATTTCTTTACCCATTTTGAGAAGAATAACAAGAATATATAACCAAAAGAAAATGCGAAAATCCAAAAAGATTTATTGTAAGTGATGTCCTTTCCGTAAAACAATTTTGGCAATAAAATAATTACAGTAACCAATAGCAAATAACAAAGAAAAGCATTAGCCTGCTGATATTTTTGAAACCGTAACTTTTGAACTGCAAATTGCTTTATTATTTCTACATAGGGTTTGCTTAAGTCATCAGACGTGTTAAATCCCTTTAAGCTTAAAAAGCTAATAGATGGCTGTATTAATAAAAGTAACATTGTTAGTACTCCAATTGCCTGTAAAAAAATCGTATCTAATTTATTAAAATTAAACCCAATAAAAATAAAACCGAGTAAACAAATTATTCCTCCAACCAACTCCGGGTATTTTATTTTCTTAATTTTTGAGGCATACTTTTTCTGAATCATTTGGTCTATTGCTTTTGTTGTTAAATTATGTTGGGTGGTAACAGATTCCCAATCTTTTTTTAAGTCGTCTAATTCCATATGCTTATCATTTAAAAGTGATTAATTATTTAGCAACCTGTTGTCTTAATTTTTCTTTAATCCTGGTTAATTTTGTTCCAACATTCGTTTTGGTAATGCCGACGATCTCTGCTATTTCTTCGTGGCTTTTACTTTCCAGATATAGCATTAAAATACCTTTGTCGAGCAGGTTTAAATCCTTAATATGATACTGCAGTATTTTTAGTTTTTCTTCAAAATCATCAACATTTGTATCTGCAAAATCTAAACTTTCCAGTTCAATTGGTATGGTTGCAACCTTTTTTTTATTTTTTTTAAGATGAAAAATTGACACATTCATTGCAACCCGATACATCCAAGTACTCAGGCTGGAATTATGTTTAAATGTTTCAAAAGATTTCCAAAGGCTGTAAATAATTTCCTGCATTAAATCATCTCTGTCGTCTTTACAATCAGTATAAAATGAAGCAACTTTATAAATCAGTCTTTCATTTTCATTTATTGCCTTTATAAATATTTCCTTTTTCTCCACTACAATTTTACTTTAAATGTTTCTTGCTATTTTATTAGTGTAGCATAGTTTGAGAAAATCACAGATAAGCACATTTATTTTTCTTTTTTTGTCAGTTTCAAAAAAATAGATGAATGTGTCAGGGGGAGGCCATTCTAAATCAGCAAATAAAAATAAATAAATAGCCGAATAGATATGCCAATATAAGATCCACAGTGGTATACCGTACAAGGTGAGTCCCGAGGCAGCACCCAGCCCTAACTCGGGATCAAGATGACTGCCGAAAAAAATCGGGGCAGGCCAACGATGATGACATGAAATGCCAACGCCGGTCTCAAACATATTTTTCTATCGTTGCTCCAGCAAACAGAAACTATAGGGCTCTATAATCAAATGCTCGTTATCGAAACCAACAGTGTAGGTTTTATCCTGCCAATGATCGTACAACTCATTTGCCGCTGGTCCATGCTGTTTAAACACCGCCCATGACAAATAAGATACCTGTTTGCTAAAATTAAATACGCAATAGAGTTTGGTTTCATCAAGTGTGCGCAGGTAGCCAGCCACATGAATATTGAAGGGACTTAGCCAGGTAAGGTTTTTATAATCGGCCACCATGGGTAGTTTTTTCCTTATGGCAATAAGCTTTTTTGTATCGTTAAAAATACGGTGTTCCAGTGTTGTCTCCACATGAATATTTTTATTCTTTTTCCAGTTAATTATAGGTCGGTGCATCCAGCGGTTGTCATAACTTTTACCGGGATCATTTAGGTAAGAATAATCGTTGGTGTAGCCTGCTTCATCTCCGTAAAACAACATGGGTACGCCGCCAATGAAAAAACTTTGTGCCTGCATCAGCAAAATCTTTCTTATGGACATTTCTACCTGGAATTCATCGTGGTTTTTTAGAGCAGTTTCCAGTCCGCACAAGGATGCCAATGAGCCACTGATTCGGGCATCCTGTGTTTTTGGATTCACGGAAAACAAGGCACCGGTTGCAGGTGAATCTTGTATAGCGCCGGAGTAATATTCTTTTAAAAATTTACGATGGTCATATGGATTGTACCCTGCATGTTGTATCATATAATCATCATAACCCAAACCAATATCGTCGTGGCAACGGGTATAGGTAATCCAGGTGCTGCCGTATGGTTTTTGCAACAGTTCGTGCTGGGCTGCCAGCATTACCTGTGTATCGCCAGTTGCCAGTGCATCCCACTGCAATGCCATTTGGGTAGCATTGTAAGCGAAGTCGCACTCCTTAGCTGTGTACATGCCGGTACCAAAATATTTCATAATTTCTTTTGGTGCTACTATGGCTTCGCCCAGCAACGCCATACCTGGTGTTGCTGCCTGTACACATTGCTTTATCAGGCGTAATAAACTGTGTGCCTGCGGCAAATTCTGACAAGTAGTACCAATTTTTTTCCAGATAAAAGCGGGTGCATCAATGCGTAAAATATCTACACCCAAATTGGCGTAAAAGAAAATATTGTCCAGCATATCTATAAGTACAGCAGGATTGGTAAAATTTAAATCCCACTGGTAACTGTTAAAAACAGACATCACCCATTTTTTACTTTCGGCATTCCATGTAAAATTTCCGGGAGAGCTTTCCGGAAAAACTTCTGGCATTCCGGCATCGTACTGATTGGGAATAAATCTATCATCAAACATGTAAAAATAATCCTGGTATTTTTTATCCCCCTGTTTTGCTTTTACTGCCCACTCGTGGTGATGCGATGTATGATTGAGCACAATGTCAATCATGAGGTACATTTTTTCTGTACTCATTTTCTGCTGCAGTAATTTGAAATCTGCCAGTGTTCCAAAACGTTTATCTACTTTTCTAAAATCGGAAACTGCGTAGCCGCCATCGCTTTCTCCTGCAGGGCTTTCCATTACCGGCATCAGGTGTAAAAAATTTACACCCAGTTTATTAAAATAATCCAGCTTTGAGCCAAGTTTTTTCAGGTTGCCACAAAACCTGTCTACATACAAACTCATGCCGGTAATTTCATTGCTTAAGAACCAGTTGCCCTTGTCTTCTTTTTCTACGTCCAGCGCTTTTAAATTCTCCGGCCGTTGCAGGTAAGCGTTGGTGATGCTGTCTATCAGGCTGATAAACATTGTTTCTGCCTGCGGATGATTATTATACAGTTCGTTGTATAAATAATGGATTGAAACTGTATTGGCGACAAGCCGGGTATAAAATAAATTATCTTTTCCGGCAATGTCTATCGCTCTTTTTTGCAAACAGGTATTTACGAGTTGATGTAGTTGGGGATTGTACACTGTTATCTGTTTTTTCACGCAAAGAGGCAAAGTATGCAAAGAAGTAAAGAATTTACAGCTATACTTTTTAGCCTTTTTGGGAGGTTTTTTAGTTACTCAAAAATAGCACTGCTTAAATGTTTAAAGGCTTCCATGGCGCCCAAATATTCGCATGTTCTTGCACCGGCTTTATTGGCATTGGCAATAAGATGCTCCCATTGCTGCTTTGATAAACGGGTAATTTCATCCTTTTCCATAATGCTTAACTGGTAAAGAACAGCACCAACAAATGCATCACCTGCACCGGTAGTATCTACTGGTTTCACCGGTATGCTATTAATAATAGAAGTTGATTTATTATAGCCTAACAGGGTTCCATCTTTACCTAATGTAATTGTAAAGATTGCTGTGGTTTTTTGGAGCAAGGCATTGGTTGCTGCTTCCAGTGTATCAGTGCCTGTTAGCAGCATGGCTTCTTCGTCACTTACTTTAAAGAAATTACAATGGTTTAAAAAATACCAGCTTTGATCAATAAAGGTTTGAATATTGTCTTTAAATAACAGGTGCCGGTAATTGGGATCAAAGCTGATGAAGATATTTTTTGCCAATGCTTTTTCGAGCAAAGTTTTATAGGCCAATTGTAAAGGTCCGGGTAAAAATCCGGTGGCAGAACCAAAATGAATAACGGCTATTTCATCTAAATTAATTCCGTCAATATCTGCTTCGCTCAACTGTCCATCTGCACCACGACTAAAAACAAAATCTCTTTCCCCATCGTCCATCAATCTTACAAATGCCAGTGTGGTAAAATAATTGGAGTCTTTCAGCATCAGTTGGGTATCTACCCCAAAGCTGTTCATCTCATCAATTAATTGTTTACCAAACGGATCGTTACCCACTTTAGCAGCGAGCGATACCTTGCCGCCCAATGCAGCAATTGCCGCTGCCACATTGGTAGGTGCGCCACCTGTTTTCTTTAAAAAATTATTTCCTTCAGCCAATGACTTTCCTTTGTCGGTACAAATCATATCCATCAAGGCTTCGCCGATGCAGAGTATTTTATTCATATGATAATTTTTAATTTTAAAAATCAGGCCTTTTAATGACCACCTCCACTAATCATAACTACATCATCACTTATTTTACTGCTTTTTATAAACATAGTAGCAATGGCTGCAATCAATAAAAAAGCAGCGCCGAAATAAATTGCATTAACAGGTTCTTTTCCTAAAAAACTATTGAAAATTTTTCCGAAAGTAAGTGAGTATATCAGCATAGGAATTACAATCATCATATTAATAATACCCATGTAAACGCCATACCGGCTTTTAGGAATATCATTTACAATTAACAGATAGGGAACCCCCATCATGCTTGCCCAGGCGATACCAAAGCCAATGAGCGGAATAAAAACCAGGTATTTATCTGCAATGTGGGGGAAGATAAATAAAGCTGCAGCTGCCAGTAAAAGACAAATACAATGCACCATTTTTGCGCCATACTTTCTTGCAAACCATACCAACGCAAAGGCTGATAAAAAGGTGATGATATTGGTGAAACCACTTATTAAGCCTCCCCATCCAACAGCTTCCTGGTAGGTTTTATTGGCTACTGAACTATCGGAAGTACCGAAAATAGTTTTGGCAATGGTAAGGTCTTTATAGTCCCAATAACACTTTAAAGCGAACCACTGAAAAAGGTACACCACAAACAACCTCCACATATTTGCAGGCATATCTTTTATAGCGTGTCCAATCTCTAAAAATGGAGTTGATATACTAATTTTTTTACTTCTCAATTCTGCCAGTTCAGCTTCCGTTGGAGGAATTTCCGGTGTTGTTTTATTGCTCCACAAAACACTGGTGATGCTACAAAAAGCACCAAAGAAAAAAGATGCATATACCCAATAAGGTATTTTGCTCCCGCTTTCTTTGGTTAAAAAAGGAATTAATTGAAAAAGAAAAAGAGAAAGTGTACCAAGTGTTTGTCCAAACCCTGTAAAAAAACTTT
>JBBQEA010000074.1:0-20565 GCA_038320245.1 Chitinophagales bacterium
CAATGCTTCTCATCCAAAATTGTTATAACCCCTTGTTCTCTTTTTCTCATTTAAACTCTTTGCTAAAATCTATTAATCATTCAATGTTTCCCGTCCAAAATTATTATAGACCCTATGTATTCCATCTTTCATTAATTCAACCTTAAAATTCAAAATAAATCCATGTTTTAAATTTAGAAGGGATAACTGTGTTCTTATTTGTTTGAAAAATACAGGATGCATTGGGTGAACAGATTTTAATTCAAGCACCAACATATCTTCCACTATCAAATCCAATTGATATGCATTTTCTATCAATAAACTGTCATACTGTATGGGCAGCATCACTTGTCGCTGCACCTTATAACCAACCTTAATCAATTCATAATATAATATCTCTTCATAAACCCTTTCAAAGCAGCCAGGGCCCACCCTATTATGAATTTTAATACATAAATCTACAATAACACCAGTTAACACATTTATAGACATAAAGTTACTTTCTTATAAACTAATATAATTACAAATGAGTAACCATCCACATAACTTTCACCTAAATCTCCTTCTTACTTTTAACCACATTATGTAAATTCTTTTTCACTTTTAAGCAATTTGCTAAATGCTTCTAGCCTTTTTTAGCCACCATTGTTAAGATAGTTGCTATTCCTGAGATTTCATTGGTTTCATCAAAAAACTCAACCAGCCATTTTACAATCCCTTTATCAATATTGTCACCTCTTTTAAAGTCTTCAGGATTTTCCACCATTCGTTTATCGTTGGGCAATTTTTCTTTACAAGTAAACCGTATGTAAACTTCTGCGCCAGGATAAACAGGTTTAGTAAAACGCAATTCATCGATGCCATAATTTAATAACACCGGATTTTTTTCATAGCGATCTACAAAAAGACCCGCCGCAATGCTCATTATAAAATAGCCATGCGCCACCTGTTGTTCAAACATGGTGCCGGTGAAGTCGGTTGTTTTAATGTGTGCATAAAAATGATCTCCGGTTAAATCGGCAAACCTGTCAATATCTTCGGATGTGATGACTCGTTTTTCAGTAACTATTTGATCGCCAATTTCAAGTTCTTCAAAATATTTTTTAAAGGGATGTTTGCCTGGATTTTTGCCTTTTGCATTGGGTTGATATACGTTGGTGATGGCTGTGATGGTGGTTGGTGAACCTTGTAAAGCTGTACGTTGCAAATAATGCTTTACACCACGGATACCACCCATTTCCTCCCCGCCTCCCGCCCTGCCAGGTCCGCCATGTGTAAGCAATGGCAAAGGACTTCCGTGGCCGGTACTTTCTTTAGCACATTCATTATTCAACACCAATATTCGTCCGTGATGAGCGGCTGCACCTATTACATATTGTCTGGCAATTTTATAATCGGCTGTTACTATCGTACTAACCAAACTCCCTTTTCCCCGTTTACTCAATGCAATAGCATCGTCCATATTGTTGTATGGCATCAACGTACTTACCGGGCCAAAAGCTTCAATATTGTGCGGCTCAAAAGATGAATGCGGATATTGATTCAGCAGTAAAATAGGAGATAAAAAGGCGCCTTTTACTGCATCAGCATCTACCACAGTTACACTATCCAGACTGCCATAAATTATTTGTGAAGAAGCCAATAGTTTTTGCACCTGCTCTTTTACCTCCATACGTTGTTTATTACCTGCAAGGCTACCCATTCTTACAGCTGCATTCAATGGATTACCAATCACAGTTTGGCTCAACGCTTTTCCTAGTGCAATGTGTACATCCTCCAGTTTATTTTCAGGAACAAATATCCTTCTGATACCGGTGCACCTTTGCCCTGCTTTCAAGGTCATTTCTTTTCTTATCTCTTTAATAAAAATATCCCATTCCGGCATGTCTGGATTTACATCATTGCCCAGCACAATACAATTCAAACTATCTGCCTCCATTGTGAATGGCGTATTCTCTTTTAAGATATTTAGATTGCTTTTCAACAGTAAGCCTGTGGTAGCGCTTCCCGTAAAAGTTACCACATCCTGCGAATTTACATGGTCCAATAAATCGCCTGCACCGCCACAAAGCAATTGTAGCGCACCTTTAGGTAAAATATTAGACGCTATGATTTCTTTTACTACCGCCTCGGTTAAATAGGATGTCACGGTAGCAGGCTTTACAATACACGGCATGCCTGCTAACAGATTCACTGCAATTTTTTCAAGCATACCCCACACCGGAAAGTTGAAGGCATTGATATGAACTGCAACCCCTTCTTTTGGTGTAAGAATATGAACACCCATGAACGTTTTATTAACGCTGAGATTATGACTCTCACCATCGATACAAAACACTTCATCCGGAAATTTTCTTCTCAGCGATGCATTGGCAAACAGATTGCCAATACCACCTTCAATATCCACCCAACTATCCGCTTTGGTTGCACCCGTTTTGTAAGAGATTTGATAAAATGTATCCAAATGATTTCTTAAATGCAATGCCAGGGCTTTTAGCATATTACCTCTTTGATGAAAGGTCATTTTTCGCAAGGCGGGGTTACCAACTGTTCTTCCATAGTTGAGTATATTTTCAAAATCGAGCCCTTGTGTTGTAGCGGCAGCAAAGGATTCTCCGGTTACTGCATTGTATAAAAGCTGCCCTTCTCCATCGCCTTTAATCCAACTGCCTGTGATGTAGTTTTCAAGTTTGTTCATGGTGCTAATCGTTGATTGTGGCAGCAAATTTACAAAGCAAACATGGATTAGATTTTGTAAGTTTGAATAACAAAAAAAAAATTATGAGTGTTGCAGAAATGAAATTAGCCGCCATCAACCAAATAACAAACTTGGAGGATGAAAATGCTGTAAAGGAAATTTTAGAACATTTGGCCAAATTGAAAAGTGTTGCTAAAGAAAAGTTTGATGCAGATTCATTTTTTAATAAATCTGTCGATAAATACGATGATGTATTAAGAAAACTGGCGCAGTGATAACTAAAGAAACTATATTAAAACTCCATGATCTTTCAATAAAAAAGTATGGCGGGTCTCAAGGAATGAGGGATGAAGGACTTATGGAAAGTGCTCTTGCATGACCTTATCAAACTTTTGGTGGGGTAGATTTATATCCCTCCATTTTTGAAAAAGCCGCCGCCATTGCAGAAAGTATTATTATCAATCACCCTTTTAATGATGGCAATAAAAGAATGGGGTTTCTTGCAATGCTTGCTATTTTGGATGAAGATGATTTGATTATTGCTTTGCCAAATCAAACTATTTATGAATTCGTTATCAAAATTGCCACCGGCGATATAAAATTTGAAGAAATTGCAGTATGGCTCAAAACAAACAGCATCAAGTTATAATCACATCACCCCAAACTGCTTTGCATGATGCAGCAGGTGTTTATAATGCAGCAACACCCACTCTTCAAAATTCAAATCACCAAATACCGGATGCTGGGAAGTAATAATTTCTCCGGAACTAAATTTATCTGCAAATAATTGTATTTGTTTTTCCAAATCTGCAATTGCATCCTCCATCGATTTATTTACCAGCGGCAGCGGTTCTTCGGGCAGTACCGGTGCTTTGGTATTTTCCTTAAACTCTTTTTCACTCAGCAAAAATTCTTTGTATTTGGGCAAATGCTCAACAGGGGTTACCAATGGAAAATGAAGTTGATTGGTAGAAACTTTAAAAAAGCCAGCAGTATGTTCAACCATTTGCTGTGCAGTCATTTTACCCCATTTGCCGGTTACATCAGCAGGTGAGTTTTTTATCAATTTGATAAAATCATATTTAATAAAATCAAGTTTTTGGTTATCCATACATTTTTTTTAGTAACACAAGCTAAAACAAAAAAACAAGCTGTGCAGCTTGTTTTTTTATAAAGTTGATGTAATAATATTTTACAATCTGGTATCAATTTCATTACAAAGCCGGGCAAATATTTCATCGACGGTTCCTTCGCCTTTCAGCATCAGAACTTTATCGAACGCTCTATAATAATCTGCCACAGCGGCTGTTTTGCTATGATAAACAGCAATCCTTTCCCGGATAACGTTTTCATTTGTATCGTCACTCCTGTCGCTGGTTTCACCTCGTTTTAACAAGCGCTTTACCAATTCTTCTTCACTTACTTCTAAAGCAAGCATCACATTAATGGCCGTTTTTTTAAGATCCAGTAATTTATCCAACGCCTCCGCCTGCGCTGCAGTACGGGGGAAACCATCAAATAAAAAGCCCTTTGCAGCCGGATTTGCATCTAAAGCAGAACTTATCATGCCAATTACAACTTCATCTGGCACCAACTGACCTTTATCCATCAATTTTTTTGCTTCCATTCCAAGTGCTGTCTGCTGAGCTATTTCCGACCGTAACAAATCGCCTGTACTGAGATGTTTTAAGCCATATTTTGCTATTAGCTTTTCACTTTGTGTACCTTTACCGCTGCCCGGAGGGCCAAAAAGTATTAGATTGAACATATTTGATTGATATCCGTTGTAAGTGTTAAGGAACAAATATAATTGCTTGACTTTAAATATCCATTAACATTTTAAAGAAACCATTGAAAAACCTTTGGGAGTATTACATCGTAGTTAAAAATGTACAACCAATTAGTAATTATATTTTAAAAAATGGCAGCAAAAGAATTCATTCTAATTTTTATATCAACACTGTTGGTTAAATGTACCGGCATCAATACCCAATCAAAAAACAAAACAATGGAGTCACCAAAAAACAATCCCGTTTTCTCAACAACAGATACCAGCAAAGTGAATATAGCAGATGCAGAGTGGAAGAAATTGTTACCAGCCGATGTATATGAAATAGCCCGTGAAAAAGGCACTGAAAGACCTTTTACTGGTAAGTACAATGCTCACAAAGAAGTGGGAACATATTATTGTGCAGCTTGTGGCAATCCGCTTTTTGCCAGCAATGGTAAGTTTGAAAGTAGCTGCGGCTGGCCAAGCTTTTTTGAGCCAATCACCAAAGGCAGCATCATTTATGCGCCAGATAATAAATACGGCATGGAACGTACCGAAGTAATGTGTGGCCGATGCAAAGCCCATTTGGGACATGTATTTGAAGATGGCCCGCCACCAACCGGTCTTCGTTATTGCATCAACTCTGTAATATTAGATTTTACGAAAGCCAAAGACGCAGCCGAAAAATTTAATAAAGAAAATTAGCCCTTTAATTTCCGTTGGTACTTTTGTTTTTGTGGGTTCACTCTTTTTACTGAAATTTAGCGACACAAAATAAATTTCTATGAAAAAAATCCTCTTCGTCGTTTTTAGTACCCTTTATCTTTTTTCAACCGCACAAAAAATACAGCTCGATCAGTTTAAAAATTTAAAACCCAGGAGTATTGGCCCGGCAGGTATGAGTGGCCGTGTTACCAGTATTGATGCATTGGTAGCCAACCCCGATAATATTTATATCGGTACAGCATCCGGTGGTGTTTGGAAAACAGAAAATGCGGGCAATACCTGGCTCCCAATTTTTGATGAGCAACCCATTTTAAACATTGGTTCAGTTACCGTTCAGCAAAGTAATCCATCCGTTTTATGGGTGGGCACGGGCGAAGGTAATCCAAGAAATTCCCTCAACATCGGCGGAGGAATTTACAAAAGTTTAGATGGCGGAAAAAACTGGAAAATAATGGGGCTGGAGAAAACAAGAAACATCCACCGCATCATCATAGACCCAACCAATCCAAACATTGTATATGCAGCCGCAATAGGCAATCCCTACAGCGAACACCCCGAAAGAGGCGTTTATAAAACAACCGATGGCGGCGATACCTGGAGTCAGATTTTACATACCAACGACACCAGCGGTTGCGCCGACCTGGTGATGGATCCATCTAACCCCAATAAATTATTGGCCAATATGTGGCAGCACCGTCGTACGCCTTACAATTTTAAAAGTGGCGGCCCGGGCAGTGGTTTGTACATAACATATGATGGCGGAAAAAACTGGAAAAAATTAGGTAAAGAAGAAGGCTTACCCGAAGGAGAATATGGACGCATTGGCATTGCCATTGCACCTAGTGATCCCCGCCGCATTTATGCAATGCTGGAATCTACAAAAAATGGTTTGTACAAAACAGATGATGGAGGCTTTAAATGGGAGCTGGTAAACAGCAACGCAGCCGATGTTAATAACCGGCCATTTTATTTTCAGGATATTAGGGTTGATCCCAAAAACGAGAACAGGTTGTACAATATCTACCAGATGATCTCTATGAGTGAGGATGCCGGAAAAACTTTTAAAGTAATTATTCCTTACAGCGGCATACATCCGGATCATCATGCATTTTGGATTAATCCTGCCGATCCAAATTTTATCATTGACGGAAACGATGGCGGCATCGGCATTAGCAGGGACAGAGGCAGAACATGGAAGTTTGATGAACAGTTGCCCGTTGGTCAGTTTTATCACATTAATGTAGATAACGAATTGCCGTACCATGTAATGGGTGGCATGCAGGATAACGGCAGCTGGCGTGGGCCCGCCTACACCTGGGTAGATGCCGGCATCAGAAATTATTTTTGGCAAACCTTGTGGAGCGGCGATGGTTTTGATGTGTCGCCTGATCCTGAAAACCCCAACTGGATTTATGCCATGAGCCAGGGCGGCAACTTAGGCAAATACAATGTACTTACCGGCGAGAGCATGGAAATACAACCACCTGTTACCAATTTAAAAACAAAACTTAGGTATAACTGGAACGCAGCTTTTGCACAAGCTCCCAATGAACCCAATACCATTTATTATTGCAGCCAGTTTGTACATAAAAGCACCAATAAAGGAATGAATTGGGAAATTATTTCTCCCGACCTAACCACCAATGATACCTTGCAACAAAAGCAGGATGAAAATGGCGGACTCTCCCTGGACATTACCGGTGCAGAAAATTTCAACACCATCATGTGTGTGGAGCCATCTGCCAAAGACAACAATGTGTTGTGGGTAGGTACCGATGATGGCAATGTACAATTAACCAAGGATGGCGGTAAAACATGGACCAATTTCAGAGGAAAAATTCCCGGTATGCCAGTGGGTGCATGGGTACCACAAATAAGGGCCAGCCGCTACAATGCAGGCGAGGCCTTTGTTGTATGCAACGATTATAGACGAGGTGATTTTAAACCCTACATTTTTAGAACTAAAAACTTTGGAGCAACCTGGGAGCGTATGATTGACGAAAACAAAGTAAAAGGTTATGCGCTTTGTTTGATTCAAGATCCGGTTGAACCTAATTTAGTTTTTGTGGGCACAGAGCAAGGTCTTTGGATAAGCTTTGATAATGGCGGTACATTTCAGCAATGGAAACATGGGTATCCCTCTGTATCTACTTTCGATTTAGCCATACAGGAAAGAGAAGCTGATTTGTGTATTGCAACTTTTGGCAGAGCGCTTTATGTGCTGGATGATATCAGGCCATTGCGAAAAGCCGCAGCAAGCAATTCGATAGTAGTACCATCAAATTTTTTGACTGTTTTTGAACCTCCGGTAGCTTACCAGGTGCACAAAAGAAATGTTGCGGGCTACGATTATAGCTCCTGGGGTGTCTACGAAGGTGAGAACAGAAAAATGGGGGCAGCCTATTCCTTCTATGTAAATAAACTACCGGCAATAAAAGTAGATTCTGTAAAAAATAAAAAATCTGTGGTTGCAAAAACTATCGATACGTCAAAAGTAAAAATCGATAAGTTAGATTCGGCTTTTGTAAAAATTTATACGAATGCCAATGAACTAATCCGCACCCTGAAAGTTAAAGCAGATAGTGGTTTTAACCGCAGCTACTGGAACTTTGATATGAAAGGCAACAGAAGGCCCGGTTCACCAAAACCCAAAAAAGACGAAGCTGAACCAGGTGGTTTGCAGGTATATCCGGGTACATACAAAGTAGTTGTGAGCCTGGGCAAAGCAAGCGACTCTGCAATGATTGTAGTAAAGCCCGATCCGGCAGCTATCCCAAATAAAAATATGTACGATGCAAAGATGGCCGCCATCAAAAGACTGAATATAAGCAATGACAAACTGGTGGAAATAACAGACCGTTTAACAGAAGCAGATGAAACCATCAGCAAGGTAGAAGCCAGTCTGAAAAACATAGAAACACCCGAAGCAGATAGCCTACGCAAAACAGGCAAGGCCATGACGGACTCTATCAAAAACATTCGCTACTTTATTATGGGCAAACCACTTGAAAAACAGGGTTACGGACGGGTTTATCAGGTAACCGCCAGTAATAGATTACAAGAAGCAAGGAATGAAGTAACCGGAAAGGAAAAGGTACCTGATGCACAGGAATTTGGATTGATAGAAATGGCTGAAAGTTTGGTTGCCGAAGCAATTAAAAAAACCAATGCCTTCTTTGAGGGTAAATGGCAAGCTTATCAACAACAGGCAGCTGCTACACCTATGAAATTGTTTAAAGAATATAAAGCGCTGGATTAATTTTTTTTCGATAGAAAACGAGTTTCAAAGGCACGAAGAGAAATAAACTTCGTGCCTTTATTATTATAATTGTTCCTGATTTAAGTTCTATCATGAACATAAAAGTGGTATGTTTACTCTTTACAGTAAACAGTAAACTATGAATGTTGAAAATCAATTACTTGTATATTTAAAAGAGAATTTTGAAGCTTCTCCAAAGGAAATAACTGAAGTTTTAGGGGTATCAAAGCAAATTGTACACAGGGTATTGGCGAAGCTTATTGAAAGAGGTGAGATTGAAAAAATAGGTCGCTCACCAAAAGTGTATTATAGTTTAATAAACAAAGCACCTGTTTTTACCCCAAAAGCAGAAGGTATTAGCGATATTGAAAAAGGGTTTTTAGAAGATCATTTCAATCTGTTTACTGAAAAAGGGAATGAAATTAATGGGGCCGAAGCCTTTGAAAAATGGTGTGGCAAACAAAAATTACCCTTTGCAAAAACTGTAAAAGAGTATATAAAAACAAGAGAAAAATACCTGGCATACTACGGTAAAAATAAGCTGATCGACGGAACGGAAAAGTTGATTAATACAAAAGCATTTGAGAGAGTATGCATTGATAAAATGTACTATGGAGATTTTTATGATATAGAAAGGTTCGGCAAAACAAAGCTTGGCAATATCATTCATTTTGCTAAACAAGGGCAAAATAAACCGCTGATGGAAAAAATTTGCGTGATCTTGAAACCTGCATTAGAGCAGCTGATTGCTCAAAACAACATTGAAGCAGTAGGATATATACCGCCCACAATTAAAAGGGATGTACAGTTAATGAATTACATGAAACGTTCCTTGAATCTTCCATTACCGCATATCAACCTAAAAAAAGTAACCGGCATCATTCCAATTCCACAGAAAGCTTTAGCAAAGATTGAAGAAAGAATCAGCAACGCAAAAGCTAGTATTGTTGTGGATGATAAAAGAATTTTTAAAACTATTTTGTTGATTGATGATGCAGTTGGTTCAGGCGCTACCATTAACGAAACTGCCTGCAAATTAAAAATGAAAAAAATAGCTGGTAGGGTATGGGGACTTTCAGTTGTTGGAAGCTTTAAAGGATTTGATGTAATTCAAGAAGTATAATATTTCGATAAACTGGTAGTTTTTGTGATTTCATCACTAAAAATTTTTAAAAAAATGGAAGAGTTCGCAAGTATAGCTGATTACTATTTTGAGTAACTGTAACTTTGCAATTCGTTATTGTAATCATGACCAGGCTTACAATATAGCAGAAAAGAAAATACAGCAGTAATAATTGATTTTTAACAAAAAATAATAGCATGCCTTCAAATAAACTAAGTCATTTGGCAGAAACCCTCATTGGTTCCGAAATAGTAAAACTCGGCGCAGATATTAAAGAAAAAATTAAGTTGGGAAACAACATTTACAACTTCACCATCGGTGATTTTGATAGCTCCATATTCCCGATTCCGTTGCAACTACAGGAAGAAATAATTGCTGCTTACAATCATCATTACACCAACTACCCGCCTGCCGATGGTATTGCAGAATTGAGAGAAGCAGTTGCCGGGTTTTTATTGCAAAGAGAAGGTCTGCAATACAATACCAATGAGATACTGATTGCTGCCGGTGGCCGTCCATTGATTTATGCAGCTTACAGAGCCATTGTTGATAAAGGTGAAAAAGTAATTTACCCGGTACCAAGCTGGAACAACAATCACTATGTACATTTTACCGAAGGACAGCATGTACTCATTGAAACCAAAAAGGAAAATAATTTTATGCCTTCGGCAGATGAGATAGCACCTCATTTACCCGGTGCTACTTTACTGGCATTGTGCTCTCCCTTAAACCCGACAGGCACCACATTTACCAAAGAAGCACTGGAATCAATATGCGATTTAGTAATTGCAGAAAATGCCAGTCGCACTGCGGATGAAAAAAAATTATACCTGCTGTATGATCAGATTTACTGGACACTAACTTACGGTGATATTCAGCATTACAACCCGGTATCTTTAAGACCAGCCATGAAAGAGTTTACCATTTTCATTGATGGCATCAGCAAATCATTTGCTGCCACAGGAGTAAGGGTGGGCTGGAGTATGGGCCCAGCAAACCTGATAGCAAAGATGAAAGCCATCAACAGTCATGTTGGCGCCTGGAGCCCGATGGCAGAACAGCATGCTACAGCCAGTTATTTAAAACAAACAGCAAATATTGATCAATATTTTTCGCATTTTAAAACTGGCATTTCAGAAAGACTCAACCGCATTTATGCCGGGTTAATTCAATTAAAAGCCGAAGGTTTTACCGTAGATGCAGTAGTACCACAAGCCGCCATTTACCTAACCATACAAGTAGATTTAGTGGGAAAGAAAACCGCTGCCGGAGAAATATTAAGTAAGCAATCGGATGTAACTGCCTATTTATTAGACGAAGCAAAACTGGCGATTGTTCCGTTCAGTGCTTTTGGCGCAAGTACGGAAAGCAGTTGGTACCGGCTGAGTGTAGGAACTTGTAAAACGGAAGAGATTGATGCCATGCTACGACAATTAAAAGATGCGCTGCTTAGGCTTTCGTAAATGCAAATTATTTACTAACCAAAGTGTAGTTTTTGAAATTTTAGGATGCAAGTAATCTGTAACTCGGAAACTATATCTTTTAAATTATTTTGAATTGCCCCGCAGTTCAGGGCGGAATAAATGTAAAAAATAATAGGGCTTTAGCCCTGAACATAATGGGCTAAAGCCCCTATAAAACCAACTCTCTTTTTATCCCCGCCCTGAAGGGCGGGGCAATTCATAAATGCTCCTGTTTTAAAATACTCCCTTTTGGGATGCAAAGTAAATATTGATGATACTGTCTTTAACAGGCCGCTCCTACGGAGCTATTAATTTTACAAAATGCCTTTTTCTTCTTCTGCTACTGACATGTCGCTGCTATGCAGCTTATAGCCTGCTGATTTATTGGCCATTTTTTAGTTTCCACACTTCTTTCCCATCTACAAATGTTTGCAATACTTTTATTTTGCTAAGATCGTTTTCAGCAGTTGTTAATGGATCTTGATCCAGTAAAATCATATCTGCTAAATTCCCTTTTTGCAGAGATCCCTGGTTTTGCAATCCGCTGATTTTTGCAGCGCTATATGTATATGCTTTCAGTGCATCCGCTACCGAAATGGCTTCTTCCGGCGCAATGGTTTGTCCTTCATTATTTTTTCGTGTAACTCCTGCAGAAAGGCCTTTGAAAGGGTTAAAGTTTTTAACCACTGGCGCATCAGAGGACAATGCCATTAAGATTCCATTTTGCAAAACTGACTTTACCGGGTAGCACTGTTTTAAATAATCTTCATCCAGGTATTTGATAAAGTTTTTGCCCAATTCATCCAAAAATATTGTTTGCATGGAACAGGCAATATCACTTTGTTTCATTGCCTGTAAATGTTGTTTTTCCGGCAAGCCTAAATGTTCAATGCGGAGTGGCAATGATGAATACTGGTTTCGTGATTGTTGGTAAACACCTATCACCATTTCAATGGCTGCATCGCCGATGGCATGGGTGGCTATGCCCAATCCTTTTTCCATGGCTGCATTACTTAGCAAAGTATATTGGTCTTTATTAAGTCGTAATACGCCTTGTTCATCGCTATTTTTGTAGTGTCTTTTTAGAGCAGAAGTCTTACCACTTAGTCCGCCATCTGCAAAAAATTTTACAGTGTTGATATTGAAAAAATCACTATCAAATTTATCCGGAATGGGATAGGGTTTGTTGGTGCCGTCCGGTAAAATTATGGGCAATGCATTCAGCCTGAAACCGAGTTCATTTGCTGTATTCATTTCATGATAAGCTTCCAGCAACAAAGGGTCCACGGCCGGGTCGGTGGCGGCTGTAATGCCATAACTGTACAACTCCTCCGCCACCGCCTTTACCATTATTTTTAAATCGGCTTTTGAATAAGCCGGTATATTGTTGGCAATTAATCCCAATGCCGTTTCTGCAAAAATGCCATTGGGGTTTCCATCTTCCCCCAATTGCATTACGCCTCCCTCGGGAACAATAGTGGCTTTTGTGATACTGCACAATTCCAATGTTTTGCTGTTACACACTGCAATATGTGCGCAGGTGCGAATAAGGTAAATGGGTTTATCAGTGGTAACTTTATCAAGATCATTTTTTGTTGGCAACTTACCTTCGGACCATGCGGCTTCATTAAATCCTCTGGCCGTTATCCATTGCAGGTGTGGGTTTTTATTTGAATAATCACTGATCAGTTGCAGCATTTCATCCATGCTTTTTACGCCCCTTACATCCAGCATAAAAGTTTTTAGGTTGCCTACTTTCCAAATATGGATATGAGAATCATTAAAGCCGGGTAACAATGTTTTTCCCATAGCATCAATCACCGTTGTGTGCGGCTGTACCAGGGTCTTTAATTCTTCATAGCGGCCAACTGCTGTAATTGTATTTCCGTCAACAGCAATGCAGTTGGCAGTTTCATTGGTAACCCCTTTATGGAAAGAGAGGATGTTGGCGTTGTGGATGAATAAGGTGGACAATGGAGATTTTTATTTTATTATGATAAATGATTGAGAAGAGTAAGTTAGTAATAGAACAAACCCTGTATATAAAAAATATTTCGCCTGCCAAATCCATGCAAAAAATTAGGCTTCAAATTCTTTGAAAGCCTTTACAGCAGATGGCTTCCGTACTCTTTCCTGTCGTTTACACCCTGCTCAAACTTCACTATATGCCTGCCAATTTCCCAATTGGCTTTTACTAATGCTGTGTTAATTGCTCTTATTGCATTTTGTCTTACTGTTTCAATTGCAAGGCCAATATCGGCTAAGATTTTTTCGTATTTGGGTTTTACAACTTTCATAAAATAAGCGGTTTAATATCGCTTTTTAGTTTACTTAAATAAGGAGGCATCGTGCCAGCTATTTGTTTATTTAGTTATCTGTCTTTTTACAATGAAGCAATTCATCTATATCACCGAAAATACAAACAAAAATCTCCACATATGCAACTCAATTAGATTGACCAAAGGAAGCTTAATTCCTCTTCCCCTGCGCCCTCGCAATCGCATCTTCCAGCACCTGCAAGCCTTCTACCAATTGCTCATCTGTAATTACAATGGGTAGCAACAAACGAATACAATTGCTGAACAAGCCTGCACGTATCATAATCAAACCATGGGCAACAGCATCTTTAATAATTTCTAAGGTTGCATCTGCATCGGGCTCTTTGCTGTCCCTGTCTTTTACAAACTCTACGAGGCGCATGGCACCAATGCCTCTTACATCACCAATCAGTTTATATTTTTCTTTCCAGCCTTCCAAAGTGGTGCGGATGATTTCGCCTACTTCATTTACTCTGTGTAAAAAGGCGGGTGATTGTAAAATTTTAATTGACTCAATTGCTGCCACGCAAGCTACCGGACTACCGCCATACGTTCCACCAACACCACCAAGATGTGGCGCATCCATCATTTCGGCCCTGCCGGTTGTTGCACTTATGGGCATACCTGCACCGATAGATTTGGCGCTTACTACAATATCCGGAACTACCCCACTGTGTTCGCAGGCAAATAATTTTCCGGTACGGCCTGCACCACATTGAATTTCATCTGCAATAAATACAATACCGTGCTTATCGCAAACTGTTCTTAATTTATGCAGATATGCAGCTGGAATGGGCAGGAATCCTCCTTCACCTAAAACCGGTTCAATGATAATGGCAGCCAATGAATCCGGATCAACCTGTGAAATGAAAGACTCGTCTAATTTTTTGATACAATAGTTTACATATTGCTCTTCCGTCATACCTTCTATTCCACGGTAAGTATTGGGCGCTGGTATGCGGTAAATATCTGACACGTAAGAACCAAATCCTTTTTTGAATAAGGCATATTTACTGGTAAGACTCAACGTTAACAATGTGCGGCCATGATAAGCACCTTCAAAACAAAGCACCGCATTTCTTTTGGTGTAATATTTTGCAATGTTGATGGCATTTTCCACCGCTTCGGAGCCTGAGTTGGCGAGGATGGTTTTTTTAGGAAAGTTACCGGGGGTTGCATTGTTGAGCAATTCGGCTAAATCCAAATATGGTTCGATGGTGGTTACCAAAGTGCAAGTGTGAATGTATTTATCTACCTGTGCTTTGATGGCATCCACAACTTTTTGATTGCAATGTCCAACATTCATCATGCCGATACCGCCGGCAAAATCTATAAGTTGGTTGCCATCTACATCCCACACAAGCGCACCTTCTGCCCTGTCCACCACTACGTCGGTTGATTTGGCAAGGCCAGCGGGTAATAAGTTTTTTCTTCTTTCTAATGCAGCCAAACCTTTGGGGCCAGGTAATGCGGTTTTTAATTGAATGTGTGCCATGAATATTGATTTATAAATTAATTGATTTTTATAATTACGTTCATTCTCATTTTGACTTTTCCATTGATATATCGCTCCTATGGAGCTTATGATGATTTTTTTCGTTTTCTTTTTTCTCTACTAACAGGTCGCTCCTATGGAGCTATTTTATATTTCTTTATCGATATCAATTTTTATCAGCACACCATAATTGCCACAGGCGGGATCATTTAAATAATCCGGAATTAATGCAATGGGCTTAAAGCCTACTTTCATTTGTGGTGTGATGGTTGGGTCAGTCCTTTTGCCGGCTAACAATTCCTGGTAATACTGTTCTCCGGTTATTTGATCAGCTACTGCTCCATAGCCATTCATCATGCCTACTGTAACCTGGCCACGCAGGCCCAATTCCTTGGCTACCTGATGCCGGGTCCGATATAAAATTCTGGCTAAACCTTGTCCTCGGTAATTGGGATGCACACCAACATCGAGGCCATACAACCAATCGCCAGTTGGATTGTGATTGGTGAGCCAGCCACCGGCAATAGTTTCTTTAAATGTGTGGTGGTAATGATTGAAATCAAAATTGCTCCGCATGGTGGTTGTCATGCCAATCACTTTATCATTGTATGTTATTACAAATTGTCCTTCGGGAAACAATTCCATATGACGCAGGTAATGTACTGCCAGTATCAATTCATCTTCGCCCAATGTTGGAAAAACAATTTTTTGCAAGGCTTCCAATTCGTCCGCATCTTCGGGCTGCATGTGACGAATTACCATGCCCGGCTTTATTTCTTCGTTATAGTTGATCAATTCTTTTTGCATGATATGGCAGCGTTATTTTTCAAATCATTTATCATTTATTGAACAGCAGTTTTTATACCTATTATTTTACCTGAAGCATACAAATTGTTTGGGTTGCTCAATATTGCTATACTGTATAAGAGTGCGACGCCAATGCAGCGTAATAGTAGCACAACTCTCTGGCCCAAAAAAATTATTAGCTGTCTAAAAAATCTTCATTAAACTTTCAACAATATTCAACAATTTTAAGCCCTACAATAAATACCCCATTGCCACATAAGCAACGCAACTCAACGCAAACGAAATCAATGCAAATGGTAATTGTGTAATGCCGTGTTGAAAATTATTGCACTCCGCTCCCTGCGCTGCCAGTATGGTTGCATCGCTGTAAAAACAGGCGTGTGCACCAAAGGCACCGGCACTTACAACCGCTCCAATACACAACCAAACATTGCAATGCAATGCAGCCGACAACGGTATTACCAGCGGAATGGCAATGGCGTACAAACCCCATGAATTACCGGTGGTAAACGCCACCAAACCCAGCGATAAAAAGATGGCTAACGGTAGCAGTTGTCTGCTTACATTGGGTGTTACCACTTCCAGAATATATTGCGTAAGACCCATTTCGTCGCCAAGGTTTTTGAGCAGGTAACTCAGCAGCAACAGCACCAATGCAAAGAACATACTCTTCATGCCTTCAATGGATGAAAGGGACAATTCTTTGAAGCTGGCTACTTTTTTAAATGCATAATACCCAATGGTAAATATTAAGGCAGTGATGACACCTTTTAATGCATCAAGATCGAAAAATATAGTGCAGCCAATTAATACAGTTATAGGCAAAATCAAGTACCAGATGCTGGATGGTTTTTTCTCATCAAACACTTCTACCTCCAGTTTAAATTCTTCTGAATCATCGGGTATCAACTGCCCGGTTGTTTCGGCACGCAGGTTGGCTTTTTTCATTTTTCCGATGATGGGAACAATGCCAAAAATTACCAGCGGCACCATTAAATATTGTATCCAACCATAAGAAATAAACGGGATTACGTGGAGGTAACTGCTGATGCCTTTTCCAACGGGTGCCAGCTTATTTTCTTCTAATAATTTACCTACAAAAATTACCCAGGTACTGATGGGTACAATCACACAAATAGGTACCGCCGTGGAGCTTACCACAAAAGCCAGCATCTCCCGGGAGATTTTATAATGGTCGGTAATTTTTTTCATGGTGGTGCCAGATGTGAGCGCATTCAGGTAATCATCCATAAATAAAAAAGACCCAAAAATCCATGTGGTGAAAAGTGATTTTCTTTTGTTACCAACAAACTTCAACGCATAGTTGCCAAATGCCAACACGCCGCCGCTGCGGATCATTAAGTTGATGATGGCGCCATATAAACTGCATACCATAATCACCCAAACCATCAAATCGTTCTGCATCACTTTTGTAAATGAATCGATGATGGCAGTAAAAAAATTTCCTTTTGCAATGATGATATAACCCACCAGGCAGCCAATGATCAACGGCTCCAATGACAGCTTGGTGCGGATAGCAATAATCACCACAATCAATGGCGGAATAAGCGATATGATACCGTAGTTGTGCATGATTTTTGGCCTCACCCTCGTTCTCCCGATTAAATCGGGAGAGGCCCGGCATTGGTATTTTTATTTAACTGTTGTAATTAGGCATTTCAGCCTAAAATATTTTTATCATCAACAACCTGACATTCAGGAAGCTTTTTTAAGTTTTAAAAGCCGCCTTGTTCCTCCCCTTTGGGGAGGCTAGGTGGGGCTTTTACACGCCCCCAATACTCACCAATTTTTTTTCCATGTATTCATACAATCCTTCACTGCCACTTTCATGACCTTGTCCGCTGTAGTTCCAGCCACCAAAAGGAAGTTCGGTTCCGTGTGGTGTCCATTCGTTAACGCCTACCATTCCAAAATGTAATTGCTCCGATGCCCTTAATGCTGTTGTGAGATTGTTGGTGAAAACATAGGCAGCTAAACCGTATTCAGTATCGTTGGCTTTTGCCATCGCATCGTCAAAATCATTGAAAGAAAACAACGGCAACACGGGGCCAAAAATTTCATTGCGTGCCAGCGTTGATTCCTGCGTTAAATTACCCACTACAGCTGGTTGTATGAAGTAGCCTTTACCTGCCGCTGATGCATCGCCACCGGTTAAAATGGTTGCTCCTTCTGCTGTTGCTTTTTCTAATAACTGCAGCACACTTTGTTGTTGCTTCTTTGTAATTAATGGGCCAAGATTTACACCTTCTTCAAAACCATTTCCTACTTTCAATTGGGCTACATATTTTGTAACCGCTTCACTAAATTGCTGGTAAATATTTTTGTGTACATAAAAACGTTGGGGTGCAATACATACTTGTCCATTGTTTCTAAATCTTGCCATCGAAGCTGCTTTGGCAATTGCATTAACATCTACATCATCAAAAATTATTACTGGTGCATTGCCGCCCAACTCCAATGATAGTTTTGTGTGCGTACAGGAGGCACCATCCATTAATATTTTTCCCACACGTGTACTACCGGTAAAACTTATTTTTTTTAATAGCGGATGATCCAGCATGGCCTGGCCTATTGATTTTGCATCGCCTATCAAAACATTCAAAACGCCTTTAGGCAAACCGGCATGTATTAATGCTTTCGCTAAATGGATTCCTGCATACGGTGTACTTTCCGATGGCTTAGTCACTACCGTACAACCTGCAGCCAGTGCGGCTGCCCATGCACGAGCCGGATTATAGGCCGGAAAATTCCAGGCGGTGATTACACCAATTACGCCCATCGGTTGCCAGATTGTATAGCTTCGTTTATCTGCCCTGCTGGTGGGGATTGTCTTACCGCAGGAACGTTTGCCTTCTTCGGCATACCATTCAAATAAGTTAGCGGCTACCATCCACTCGCCTCTTGCTTCTGCCAACGGCTTGCCACTTTCCATCACCATATCAGTTGCCATTGCTTCCACATTTTCTCTTATATAGTCGGCTGCCTTTTTTAAAATTGCCGCACGGATATATGGAGTGGTTTTGCTCCAGGTTGCAAAAGCGGCCTGTGCCGATTCGATTGCAGCATTGCAGTCCTTATCATTGCCATAGCTGATGGTTTCAATGATTTCTTCAGTGGCAGGATTTATTAATTCCATGCTGCCGTTGTCTATGGCGGCTACCCATTCTCCGTTAATGAATTGTAGTGTATTCATGTTGCAATCTTTTTTATATTTTTTTTATAATGGGCTTTCAATTTCAAATCAATAATCAGCATTGGTTCCGGCTGTTTGCTGCAAGTACGGCACAAAGCCCACTCACCATGCCTCACCGGGCTTTCCGCTTCCATCCGGCATCCATTGAGCTGATGATCACTTGTCAACTTTTATTATACAATCACAGGAAACATTATTATTGATTCTGTCCATTCGTGTCGTTTCATTTCATATGAATGCTGCTACTAACAGGTCGCTGCTATGCAGCTTTTGTTGGTTTTCATTTAATGTTTTTTTTCTACTACTAACAGGTCGCTGCTATGCAGCTGAAAAGCTTTAAAGCGTTTTCAACAAACATTAAAATGCAATTTCAATTTGTTAACCTATAAATCATTTCAACTCTTATCTGCCTCTTTAAATAATCAACTGCTTATGCCTATAAATTTATCAATCCTATCAACTTCATAAACTTAACAAACGACTAAACTCACCACCTTATCAACCCCATCGTCATCTTCAATTAATTAAATTTTCAAGCTTATCAACTTATCAACATCTTCAACGTATCAACCTCTTTAAATTATCAGCCCCTTCAACACTGTCAACTTATCAACCTATCAACCTCTTCAACCTAGCAACTCCCTCAGTCCATTTTCAATTATATCCAATCCTTTATTCAATAAATTTTCTTCAATTACCAGCGGACTTAAAATGCGAATTACGTTTCCATTTACGCCGGCATTGATAACTATTAAACCATTGGCTGCACAATAAGCAATCAGTTTTTTACAGGTATCTGCATCGGGCTGATGCGGATTATTATCTTTCACCAATTCAAAAGCCATCATTGCTCCCAATCCACGCACATCGCCAATTGCGGGAAACTGCTCCTTCATTTTCTTAAACCTTGTCCTTACTATATTTCCTACTTTTTCTCCCAACGAATTGATATTTATTTCTTCCATGTATTGTAGGGTGGCCAACGATGCGGCGCAACAAACCGGATTGCCGGGATAGGTGCCGCCAATGGTAGATGGTTTACAGCTATCCATGATGGCTGCTTTGCCAATTACACATCCTATCGGCATACCGCTACCCATTGATTTTGCCCAGGTAGAAATATCAGGCACAACATCAAAATGTTCATAAGCGGCCCATTTACCCGTACGGCCAAAGCCACTTTGTACTTCATCCAATATCAACAGGATGCCATATTTATCACAGATCTTTCTTAACTCCTGAATGTATTTTTTAGGCACTACATTAAAGCCACCTTCGCCCTGCACAGGCTCCATAATGATGGCAGCAACCTGGTTGCTTGGAATATTAGTGTTGAAGAATTCCTCTAAATCTCTCAAATGAATATCCGAAAAATCATCTTCCGATTTACCATTATTCAATTTGTAGTAATCAGGAAAAGGCAACCGGTAAACTTCTGGTGCATATGGTCCGCAGCCTAATTTGTAACCAACTTTCGAAGTCAGCGTCATTGCCATCATGGTGCGGCCATGGAATGCACTGTCGTAACAAACAATTGCCTGCCGGCCTGTTGCCTGCCTGGCAATTTTTATGGCATTCTCCACGCTTTCTGCGCCGGAGTTGGTGAGCATTACTTTGGTGTAATCGCCATGCGGAAAAAGGGTGGCTAATTTTTCTGCAAGCTGCATGTACAAATCATACGATGCTACATTAAAACTGCAGTGAATCATTTG
>JBBQEA010000075.1:0-20557 GCA_038320245.1 Chitinophagales bacterium
GGAAACTAAAAAAATCAGGCCTTGAACATTATTTTCACCACATAGAAATTATGAGTGATAAACAGGAATCAGACTACCTGAAACTGATTAAACATCTTGATATAAACCCTGCTGAATTTTTAATGATGGGCAATTCGCTCAAGTCGGATGTATTACCTGTGCTGGCTATTGGCGGGCATGCAGTACACATTCCCTATCATACTACCTGGGCGCATGAAGCGGTGGAACACAATGTGGAGCATGTAAACTTTAAACAGGTGCATCAAATTAAAGAAGTGCTGAAGTTTTTGTAAGAGGGTGAGGTGGTGAATGGGCAATGGTGAATGGTGAATGGTCAATCAATGGTTAATGATTCAAAATTGACGAAATAAGTCGCTGGTTGAAAATAATAAAAGCATTAGTTGATTTATTGCATTAATACAATTGCATAGTAATCCTGCCTGCTATTTTTTTACTACTCCTTTTATCCAATCCCCCATTATTTGTAAAACCTCAGGTGCAAAAGTCTCTTCCAGTTCGCCGTATTCAGCTACACTGCATTTGATACAATGTTGAAACAAATGATTGAGTCCCGGTATTGCCTGTGTTTTAAAATTGCTGTTGTGGTTTTCAGATAAAACTTTATTGATGTTGGCGAGGTTGGCACCTGCTGCCACCTGTATATCTTTTTCTCCGTTTAGGGCCAGTACAGCACAGTGCACTTTACTCAAATAATCTTCCGGATTAAACTGCATAAAATACCTGAACCAGGGTTGCTGTAATTGTTTTACAAAAATACCAATGTAAGCTGCTTTACTTTTTTCATCTGTTACACCCGTAGTGTTGTTTACTACAGAGACGGGTGTTTTGTTTTGCCAGTAATTAAAAACATCCGTAGCATTTTTTGTTGCAATAGCCGTATCTTTTTCAGGGATAATAGCCATCACCATATTCTTATAAAGTGGCCTGAATAGTTCGAGATCATTTGCCGGAACGCCTGAAGCGGCGGACACATCTACACTTTGTGTTTCCATCAGGTTGATGATGGGGATGGCAGGTCCGGCAAGCAATACTATAAACTTTATGTCTTTTCTTTTAGCAGCAATCATTGGTGCAATCATGCCGCCTTCGCTGTGGCCAATAATACCGAGATTTAAAGTATCCGTTTCGCTCCTGCTTTTTAAATAGTTGATGCCTGCCTCAGCATCCAACTTAAAATCTGCACTGGTAGATTTGCTGTAATCGCCGGTTGTTTTGCCCTTGCCCCTGTCATCAACCCTTAGTACTGCAATGCCTTGCCGGGTTAAATAATCTGCTATTACTGCAAAGGATTTATGCTCAAAAATGGTTTCGTCCCTGTCCTGCTGACCACTGCCTGTGATCAATATTACAGCCGGGTATTTTTTATTGGTAGTTTTTAAAGGATAAGTGAAGGTGGCACCAAATTGAATGGATTTATCAGCGTTAAAATAAAGCACATCTTCCGATTGGTAGGTATAAGGTGGCTTAGGAGTTTGAGGTCTTTTAAATTCTTTTGCAGTGGCGATATCATTGGTTTTTTTTAAATCAAGCGGCAGGTTGTTAGCTCCCTGAAACCATTTGCCGGTAAGGGTTCTCCTATCTGCACTTAACAGGCCTTCATATTTTCCATTCACCATTTTCATTGTCAATATAAGGCTGTCGCCTTTTGTTATTACGTCACTACAAGGAAGGTTGTAAGCATTTTGTTTGGGACTGTCGAATGTAGCGGAAAGGTTGTTGCTGCTGTCTTTTTTAATGTGAAATACAATGGGCAGTTCTGTGCCTTGTATGTTCAAAGTGCCTTCCCAATTGCCGGTGATGGATTGAGATTGAGCATTTAAAAAAAGCAAGACGAATGTGGCTATAAAAAGGATCATTTTTTTCATAAACATAAATTGTGCAGTAAAGGTAGGCCGAACAGGAAGTGACTCCAGAAAAAATTAGGATTGAATTGCGATGGTAAACTGAATTACTATTGTTCGTTTTTAATAGAGCTACTTTCGGCAACTAAAATCAATATACATCACCACTGCCTTTTTGCTGCAAAAATTTGAATGATGGTAACAAGGTTGGGTTTGCCATTGTTGCGTTATTTTTCATAAATTTCTTCTTCTTAAACTAGCTATTTTTTTTCTGTCTTGCTCATTCAGCTTTCAAAGCCATTGGCGTAAAATTGCCATATTATTTTATCCGGCGGTAGCTAATTTTTTTTGGATTCGTTTACGTAACAGGTTATTACTGAGATAAGAATATATAGGCGTTGAGCCGCATTCGCAGTGCACACAAGCTAAGATTATGAAAGTTTAAAAAGTGAATAGTTTTTTACCACAGAAGTAAGTGATTAAATTTTATCTACAGCAACTCTATAGTAGGGGTCTTCTATTATATTGACATCAATAATTTCGTCTGCATTTGCCAACAGCTTACGGCAATCTTCGCTGAGATGTTTTAGATGTAACTTTTTGTTTAATTTCAAATAACGTTCGGTAAGTTTATTCAACGCTTCAATACCACTCATATCAACAACTTTACTTTCTCTGAAGTCAATGATTACTTCGTTCGGGTCATTCAGGATATCAAACTTTTCATTAAAGGCAGATACGGAACCGAAAAATAAGGGGCCAAATATTTCATAATGTTTTACTCCGTTTTCATCAACATATTTTTTTGCCCTAATTCGTTTTGCACTTTCCCATGCAAATTCCAGGGCAGAAATAATTACGCCAATTAAAACAGCCAAAGCAAGGTTGTGCAGCAATACAGTTATGGCAGCAACAAGGACACCAACAATAATATCATGCCTCGGCATTTTCCCAATCATCTTTATGCTTGCCCACTCAAAAGTTCCAATAGCAACCATTATCATTAAGCCGGTGAGTGCAGCCATTGGTAATTTTTCAATCAGGTTGGCGCCAAACATAATAAAGACTAAAAGCATAATAGCAGCTACTATTCCAGATAACCTTGCTCTTGCACCCGCAGAAATATTTATTAAACTTTGACCAATCATTGCACAACCACCCATACCTGAAAACAACCCCGAAAGAATATTAGCCGTTCCTTGTGCCACTGCTTCTTTATTACCTCTTCCCCGGGTTTCAGTTATTTCGTCAATTAAATTTAGTGTAAGCAAGCTTTCAATTAAACCAACACCTGCCATAATAAGAGCATAAGGAAAAATTATTTGCAATGTTTGTAAATTGAATGGTAAAGCCGGAAAATGAAACGGAGGGAATCCACCTTTGATTGAAGCAATGTCACCAACAGTTTTCGTTTCTATACCAAAACCTATTACAATTACAGACACTACTAAAATTGCAGTAAGGGACGCAGGAATAACTTTTGTAAGTTTCGGTAATCCCCAAATGATCAGCATGGTTAGTAATACCAAGCCGAGCATTAACGATAATTTGCCGCCCTGCATCCAATGCAATACTCCGCTACTGTCTGCAATTTTAAACTGGGTTAATTGCGACATAAAAATGATGATTGCCAATCCATTTACAAATCCAAACATTACAGGATGAGGAACAAGCCTGATGAATTTCCCTAATCTAAATAGTCCAGCAGTAACTTGTATTAAACCTGCTAAAACAACCGTCGCAAAAACATATTCAATACCATGCGACTTTACCAATGCAAGTATCACAACTGCTACAGCACCAGTTGCACCTGAAATCATCCCGGGACGACCGCCGAATATGGAGGTAATTAAACCCATCATAAATGCTGCATATAAACCTGTAAGTGGCGACAAGCCTGCAATTAAAGCAAAGGCTATTGCTTCAGGTACCAATGCAAGCGCAACAGTTAAGCCCGATAAAATTTCAGTTTTATAGTTTACTTTTTGTGTTAGGTCAAATAGTTTGATATATTGTTTCATTAAAACAATTTTAAAAGTTAATATACAGCGAAATAATTGTGTAAAATATTTACAACAGCAAACGAAATCTTATTACGAGAAAGCTGAACTCAGGAAAGAGTAACAGCGGAAAGCAAAATAAAAATACTGTATTTCAAAGAGGGGCAAAACTAACAAAAAGGCCAACAAGTGCCAACTGGAATTTAAATCTCAAAACAGTCGAGTATAGCAACCGGATACAATAAATTATTTCAACAGCATTTGATTAATAAATAGAAAGGGTGCAGTGAGTAGGCCGTTTTTTTTGAAGTTTTTATCAATACCACAAAGTACTGTACAGCATAAACATTTGGGGATCTATCATAAAACTAATGAAGTGAGTTTAAAATTAACTTTGCCAAATACAAGGTCAGGAATTCAACGAGAAAGAATAAAACTTATTGAACGATTTTCAGCAAGTTGTGTTTTTAGCTTTTAAGAAAGTTGCAAAATGGTTTCTATTGATATTAAACCAGTATGTATCTCTTTTAAAAACGAACCAATACAAATTGAAAATAAAATCTAATTATCCTGACATCGTTTTCAATTATAAAAGTAATAGGTAGAAAAATATAGCAATGGAAGATGTAATAATTATTGGTGGAGGATTGAGTGGACTCTCAACTGCCTATCATCTCAAAAAGCAAAATATTAGTTTCAAAATTTTGGAAGCTCAAAACCGTTTGGGTGGACGAATTGACACTATTTATGGCAACCAGAATACAGCTATGGAAATGGGTGCTACCTGGTTTGGTAAAGAGCATAAAAATCTTATCCGCTTTTTATCAGAAATTAATATTGGCTTTTTTGAACAACACAATGAAGGAATTGCTTTGTTTGAAACAATGTCTTTTGAACCACCACAACAATATTTTGTGCCAGCCAACGAACATTCGGCATACAGGATACAGGGCGGCACTCACAGTATTATTGAGGCATTGCACCTGGCTATTGGTAAAGAAAATATTGTATTGAATACCGAAGTAATTGAAATTGTTGATGAAGGCGATAGTATTAAGATTACTGATAGTTTGCAAAGTAAGTTTTTCTGCAAATACCTTATTGTTGCTTTACCTCCCAAATTACTCAAGAACACAATTCAATTTTCTCCTGCATTACCCCAAAGTATAAATGAGGTAATGCAACAGACACAAACCTGGATGAGCGGTTCAGCAAAATTCTCTGTTGAATATAGAAAAGCATTTTGGAAAGAGGATGGTTTTTCCGGAAGTGTGTATAGCCAATCGGGATTGGCAACAGAAATTTATGACCATTCTAATTTTGAAGAAACAAAATTTGCTTTAAAAGGCTTTTTGAATGGATCAGCCATACATTACAATTTAGAAGAAAGACAAGAAAAAGTTATAACGCAATTGAAACATTATTTTGGAGATAAAGCACTAGACTTCGTAAGCTACAACGATAAAATTTGGAATGATAAATACATTCAGCCGAATGCTGACAGCTTTCTGCCACCACACTTTAATAATGGACATCCTTTGTTTGAAGAAAGTTATATGAACAACAAACTTTTCTTTACCGGTACGGAAACCAGCAACCTATTTGGGGGCTATATGGAAGGTGCTATCATTGCGTCAAATTCAGTTGCATCAAGGGTTTTAGCAATACTCAAAATTTAATTCAATTTTTTTCTTCCGTATTCGACATCGACATCGAAAACTAATTCGAACAAATTGAAAACTGCGAGCAATAAGAAACGCTAATCCCTTTTTTCTAAACCACAAGAATGTGAAAGCAAGCATAATGCAATTGCGTTTAATGTAATCTGTTCAGTAGGGATTTCTCTATAAAAAAAGAAATGATTGTATTAAACTTAATACAGCAGAAAATGCAATAGAAGATGATACTGATTTATTCATTACGTAAAATAGTAATCTGCATAGGTTGTTGCCATCACATAAAATTTACCAATTGTGTACGTAAACAGATTTGTATTGCCTGAATCTTTTCAACTTAATACGGACATTGGAAAGAAATATTCAAATTCTTAATCTCTTGTATTTGCTGCTACCTGATTTAAACGTACTATTTTTTCCTTCACTTTATTTCTGATAACAGCATCGCTGCTACCAGAAAGGTTAGTCAAAATTGTGGAAGCTTCTGACAGTAATTGTTTGCGTTGTTTGGAGTTTGAGATGATTTGTGTTGCATCAACCCTTGATAAATTACAATCCACCATCACGAGTTGTAATTCAGCATTAACTGTATTAACCTTCTGCTGAAGGGCTGTATTTTTACTCAATAGTATTTCCTCAGCAGTACTATTTTTTGCGGCCTCCACAGGCAACTTTCTTAATCGCTCAATCTCCTGCTGCAGACGCTGATTCCCGGCAGTAAGTTCGTTTACTTTTTTCTCGAGCAGGGCAGCATCAGCCACTTGCGTTTCATTCATCCTATCAGCCACGTTTCCGGACGTATTCATTGCTGACTTTTTGGACAGTATATTGATGCTGCTTTCCAGCAATGCTATTCTGTTTGTCTTGTCCATAAGCTCATCCTGCATTTGTACAAAAGCTTTTCTATCAGGTACAAAATCATCATCTGCAGTAGCAATATTTAAACTGCTGTTTATTCTTCTTATAGAGTCAAGGCTGCTCTTATAGGCGTCAATAGTTTTCAGTTGTAAGCTGCTGGTATTTTTATCAGTGATGGCCGAAATCCAAATACTGTCAATGGAAAACCTGAATGCTTCCTCAGCCAGCAAGATGGATGTGCGATAATTTTTCAATGCTGCTTTATCTTTTCCTGCAGCGGTACCAATATTGTACTGTTGCTGCAGTAATTGCAGATCGGAAAGTCGCTGCTGCAAAACGCCGTTCATTGAATGATCATCACTTTCCGAAAAGGTAGTCGATACGCCTACAACCGGCATCTCCACCAGCTGATGTACAGGTTCCATTTTTTTCTTTGTGAATACTGTTAGTAATAACACACAAGCAAGCAAACCGGCTACGCCAGCTACAATAACTGCGGCAGTTTTATTGATCTTTCTTTCTGAATTATTTAATGCTTCCATTCAACTAAATTTTCTGATTTTCTATTGCGATGCAACAAATACTAAGGGATTACTATTGACCATTTTTTTCGAAAAAAATTATTGGCACTTACCAAATTTATTTCAACTGATAAACAAGGCCGGCCTGCAATCCAATGTAAGTGATCGGTATTCTTTGAATAAGTGTTTGCGAAGGCATGTCCGGATTTGGATTGCTTGCATTTACAGAAAATGCTTTCACAAAATCAATTTCCCTTGCGCTTCTCGAAAAAGTATTTTCCAGCCTTTGTTCGTTAACGATAAAATCTGTTAAGGTTCTTTTTTTTATCACAAAAACAATATGAGAAAACTGGAACTCTGCATACGCTCTCACCCTCGAAGCAATCTTTACCTGTCCGCCAAAAGCACCCATAAATCCATATGCAGGATTTCTGATGCCCCACTCGTATTTTTTTATGGTGGTGCTGGAAGAGTCTTTTACAAAGCCCTGCCAGTTCATCTGAATATTTGCCTGGGTTATATCTTCCTGCAGGCTATTAGGCCTGAAGGTAATAACAGCCCCAAGTTTATTGTACAAGAACCATTTTGGTCTGGATATCGCCTTAAATGTAATACTCGGTGTAAGGCTTAACAATGTAGCCTCGTAAGAAATTGTATTGCGTTCGCTGTACGAAATGATTTCGGCAGAGTTGTCTGCTACCGGGCGGTTAGTTTTAATATTGGCAGAATCCCGGTTCTTGCGAATAGTGCTTTTAAAGTAGTCAAAATCCAGCCCTGCATTAATAAAATCGTTTATTATGTATGATGCTCCAAAGCCAATTTTAAAACCATCACCGAGACCCTTGGCGGGGTTTGCGTAGGCTATCTGTTTAGCAGGTGCATTGTTCCCTTGCTGTGTTATGGTAATTGATGAAACATCGTCCGGATAAAACTTAAAAGTAGAGCCAAGCCCCTGGGAGTAGCCGCTGTGAACGTTAATAAGAAACCTGGGTTCCTTTACAATTTTAATTAAGGGGATTGTTGCAAAACTTGTGTCATTTTTTTTCTGTGCAAACAAAGTAAAGCAGGCGCAGACCAGCAATAGGAGGGTGCATATTTGTCTCATAAAAACATGTTTAAGTTATGGTGCAAACCTTAAGCCTGCATTTGTATAAATGAACAGGTTAATAAAATAGGGGAATATAAAAAAGGAGTAAATATTGTTTTCAAACGGTTTGTATCCCCTTTTGATTAACCTAAACACAAAGAATTACGAAATAAATATGAAGACGGATTTAACTTTTTTATTTTTTCTTTAGTGGTCGGTATCCGCTCTCAACACTGCATCTGCAACCACCGAAAACTGTTTTGGAAAGATTGAGAACTACAAACAAATCATTGACCATTCACCATTGACCATTGACAATTCACCATTCAGCATCATCACTGTCCCTGCGCCACAACCTTAACGCCTGCAGCCACATTAAAAACAGCACCCGCATTCACCCGGATACTCCAGATGGTAATATCGGCCGTAACCAATGGGTAATTTGGTTTGCCATTATTAATCACCACATTGCTCAAGGGGCCCGGTACCTGACCGCAGCACCAGTTAGCGGGGTTAAACCAGTCATTGCTTACAGCACCTGTCCACTGCGTTGCATTAGAGGACAGCATTTCGAGCCCATACCATAAAGTTTTATCCGTTGCCTGATCAAAAGAAACATCAAAAGTATTGGCACTAACCGGCAGCAGGCTTTTCGTAGCCACCCGCTGTCCTTCTGTATTCAGGGTATGTACCAGCAGACAACTACCGGCAATGCCAAGCCGCAAACTTACATTTAACGGAAACTGGCTTGTGGGCCCATTGCCCCAGTTACCATTTACGGTTGTATTATTATTGGCCCAGCTCATGCCTGTGTTTTGTTGCTTTGCAGCAATGGCAATAAAACTTGTATCACCCACGCTTAGGTTTTTGTTGTTAACAGATACCCAGGTAATGGCACCAAAACCGCTGGCAGCTAACAAGGTAAACGGCCCCGCCACTTTATTGACAGCCGTATTTAAATAACCCGCCATGCTGATGTATTTTGGTGTAACGGTTGTAAGCAAACCATCGGTGGTATTCAACTGCGTTTCGGCTGTGCTGGTAGTATAGATTGCATTTTGCGGCACAGGTAAGGTTTGGGCTGTGTACCCTGCAGCGTCATGGTAAGTGCCTGCCCGCACTACCTGCGAAAGCTGAATTTTTTTATCATAAGGCGTGTACTTTCCCCAACGACCGCTTGCATCTTTCTGGTACGAATTGTAAATATCATCTTCGCTGTAGTTTACCAAAAACGGATTGCCTTCTGCAATCAGGTGATTGCGGTACGCAAAGGCAGCTGCCGGAAACAAACTCATCACCGAATGATCCCTGTGAATGGAGAAAAAATTGTTACAAACATCATTCTGCCAACTTGATGGCACATCACTGTTGTAATCAAAAAACATCAATCCATCCATGCCCTGAAAAGCGCCGTAGGCCGCCATCGCAGGCACCATTTCTACCCGGTACCTGTTGGGCGCCGCATGATTGTATTCACTAATGGTCATGGGTTTATTGTTTAGCGGAATGCCAGAGAATGCTCCAGCTATGGCATCAAAATTATTTTGCTTTACCATTGGCGTATTGGAAATTGTCCAGTTATTAGGATCCCACGCTGCACCCGGAAAATTCGGATGATCCCAATAGGAATGATCGTCGTAATAATCCAGATTTTCATTTTCAAATCCCTCCTGTATTCCGGTAAAAGCATTGTTGCCCGTAATGGGCGCCGTTACCCCGAGGGTATTGCGCAGGTAATTACGCATGTCTTCCAAAAAGTTTTTCTGCAGCGTTATATAAAAGCTTGCAAGATCTTTCATCCGCTGTTTCGAAAAATCGCTCCGCTCGCTATACAGGTTGCGCTGAATATTTAAGATGCTTAAATCTTCGCTGCCAATAAATGCTATCCGCTGCGGCACTCTGAAAGACACATCATCTATCCACACTGTGCCATTGGCGGTGCCAAGGCCAAACGACAAGCGTCCGTCGTTGGTCACATCTTCCGTCGGTATTACCGTCATGCTAAATTGCTGCCAGGCTGTAGTAAGATTTACATTCATGCCCCCAAACCAGGTGTACGGTGCGCCATTGCGCATTAAGGACACCGACCTCGTGATAGGCGCATTTGCCTTTGCCCAAAAAACTAATTTATAACTACTGTCTTTTTTAAAACTAAAGCCAACATGTTTAAACTGAATATGCCAGTCGGTACCGGTGGCGCCGGTAATATTTATTTTAGCACACTTTGCGCCACTATGCCAAACCGTAGCATCCTGCGTAAAGCTTGCCACAGCGCCATTGTTCAACTCCAATTGCCAGTTGGCATTGGGCGAAGCGCCTTCAAAACCACCGCCCGCAATCAGTTCCGTAGCAGTGGTATTACCCGTTTGCCAGGCAGCCTGCAGCGCCTGCTGTGTGCTATATTTATTTTGCAAAAAAACATTCCACATACTATCCAGCATGCGGCTATGCCGCCAGGTAAGATACCCGCCGGGCTGCGATTGCGGCTGCAGTGCATCATCCTTCCACATGCCGTACAGGGAGTTTTCATTAATCATTTCCAACATCGCCAATGCAGGGTCGTTGCTTAGTTGAAGGCCAGTGTACACATTGGTATGCCCCAGCAATTGCAACGCATATTCTTTTTGCAGCGCTACCAGTTGGGGATCAAAAATGGTAACACCCTTTCCAAACTCTTTTAACGAATCTGCGCCAGGCACCCCATCCATGCTGTTGAAAGTACGGCTCACATTCAGATTCATGTTGGTATAAATGCCGTGCTGCTTCAGTTGGTAAATAAAGTAATCCAGCCTGTCCAGCGAGGCCGGGTTCAGGCTCCGGGTAGTTTGTCCGCCAATAAATAAACTCCCCGCTGCCGTCCAGGAAGGATTGTCCAGGTGATGAAAACGTACCAGGTTGATGCCCATCTTAGCCGCATGTGCCGCAATGCCACCTGCATCCGTTTTATCCGGAAACGCACCTGCCGCAACAATATTTACACCCCAAAATTTATAAGGTTGGTTATTCACTACAAAATTATTGCCCACCGCAGTTACCTTATCAACAGGGGTGAGCGGAGCCGTTTTAAACCCTGGCAAAAAAGAACTCTGTAAACTATCTTTATAAGGAAACGAAAAATTAAAACCATTCGTAAAGTTTTGTGCATTTGCTGCGGAGGCAGTACAAAAGCCCAACAACGCAATCAATATTTTTTTCATGTTGGCAAAATAGAATTGTTTAAGAAACAGCGAAAATTGCCCGGCAAATCTAATACTTAAACCCGGTAAAGAACTAAGGCAAACATCGGCATTACCGTACGCCTCAATATCCAAAACAAAGTAAAAATAATAATGGGCTATCAGCATTATGGTAACATCAACATTGGTACCGGCTATACATTCCAAGTACTCACTCCGCTTCGCTACGTTCCGTGCTTTCCATTGCTATCCGGCATCCCTTGAGCGGTGGTTTTTTAATTAGGCTTTAATTGCGTTATGTGGGATTGCATCGATTGCTTTTTAGATTTATATGGCAAGAAAAACTTTCGTAAATATGACTTACTTTAGCTGCATTGCCGCATGTTTGGTTTTGGAACTTGCGGCAAGACAAACGTTGTAGGCAATATGACAAAACTCGCTGTAACCATACTAACTCTGACACTTTTCTTAAGTTGTAAGACAACAATAGAGACGCTTCAAACAAGCGACCCAAATAAAATTGGAGTTAATGCAAATAAATTCAGAGGGACAATTTTTAAAAGTACATATCCAGGTGACAAGCTGTTTATTCAACCGGCTGATACACTAAACAGATTTACCCCGACAAAAGCAGATATTGAATTAGCGGAGACCATTTTGAAAACCCAAATTGAAAGTTTAAATAATAGACACATAAATCAGTTTCGTAAAGGACAATACATTGACAAAAACCTAAATAAATATTTTCGACAATACATAGGCTTTATCAATGAACAAGGTGACAGTACTATTTATCTTAACTTTCATTGGGACAGATTTACATTTACTGATAGGATTAAAGGTTATTGGGACGACAGACTTAAATATACATCCGACTTTTCAATTGTTTTTGACGGAGGAAGTCGATATTGGAGCGTAAGTGTTAATTTAAATACTAAGAAACTTTTTGGATTATCAGTCAATGGTGTAGCTTGAAAATACTGCCTACAACAAAAGTATTTGCAAAACCAGGGCTTGACATTGGAACATCATCTATGTGCAGGCATCAGCAGTGGCTCGGGCAGACATTTATAAATTTGGCTTTTAGTTTTTAACTTCAACTTTAGTTTTTCAATAAGCATTTGTTCCGGCAGACGAGCAATGAATTCCCTGCCTTCAAATACTCAACGTTACCCTGTTGAACATCCTGCACATATTTAACCTAAGATGATTTTGACAACACGCCCCCACGCTATTTTTAGCACATTACAAGGCACACAAAACCCAAACACAAACCAAACCTTGCAAAGAACTAAAAATGCCAACGCACAACCCATCTACCAAGGCTGACGAATACCTATCAACGGTAGCAATGTATTTTAGCAATATATCTTTACTCGACACCTTGCCCACTCACCACCCAAAAGACGTTAAGCCGCTGTTTTTAACTATTTTTAACCCTTAATAAATTGACAAGACTTAATTATACATGCCAACACTACACTGGATAGGAAAAGATAAAGTTATCAATCACCACATGGACGTACCATTTAAAGTTTTAGAACATTCTTACGGCTTTGACAATGGTACTCAAACGGACGAAGAAACCAACAGCGGAAATAAAATAATACATGGCGACAATCTGGAAGCTCTAAAATCTTTATTGCCTGAATATGAAGGACGCATAAAGTGCATATACATTGACCCACCTTACAATACAGGAAACGAAAGTTGGGTGTATAATGACAATGTGAACGACCCTAAAATTAAAAAATGGCTGGGCAATGTGGTGGGCAAAGAAGCCGAAGACCTTACAAGGCATGATAAATGGCTTTGCATGATGTATCCTCGTTTAAAATTATTGCATAAACTTTTGGCAGAAGATGGAGCAATATTTATTTCTATTGATGATAATGAACAAGCAAATTTGAAATTAGTTTGTGATGAAATTTTTGGCGGTAGAAATTTTGTTGCAAATATCATGTGGCAGAAAAGAACTTCACCAGATGCCAGATTAAATCTTGGCGCAGCACACGATTTTATTATGTGTTTTACTAAAATCTATAGTCCGAGTCGTAAGCAATTTAGTCTTTTGCCTCCGTCTGAAACAAGAGCAAAAGATTATAAAAATTTAGATAATGATTTAAGGGGTGCATGGGCTTCTGTTGATTTAACAGGACAAATCGGACATGCAACATCATCTCAATTTTATGAAATCCTTTCACCTTACGGAGCAAAACATAAGCCTCCAAAAGATAGATGCTGGGCTTTAAGCGAGGCTACGCTTTTACAACTTCAGAAGGATAATAGAATTTGGTTTGGCAAAGAAGGTAAGTCAAAACCAAGGCTAAAAAAATATCTTAGTGAATTAGAAGGAGTTTCTACTTGGACATGGTGGGGTAATACTGATGTTGGTCACAACCAAGAAGCTACAAAAGAATTGAAACAAATTTTGAATGGAACCGATTATTTTGAAACTCCAAAACCAATAAGACTCATTGATAGAATTTTAAAACTTGCCACCGACAATAACTCCATCATTCTAGATTCTTTCGCAGGCTCCGGCACCACTGCCCATGCCGTTTTAAACCTCAACAAACAAGATGGCGGCAACCGCAAATTCATTTGTGTTGAAATGGAAGACTATGCCGAAACAATTACTGCCGAAAGAGTAAAAAGAGTTACCAAAGGTTATGGCTCAACCGAAGGTACAGGCGGCAACTTCGACTTTTACGAATTGGGCCAACCCATGTTTTTACAAAATGGTAATCTAAACGAGTTGGTTGGAATTGAAAAAATTCGTCAATACGTTTATTACACAGAAACCAAAACAGCATTAACAGAAACAAAGCTTAAAGACAATATACATTTCTTAAGCAAGCATAATGATACTGCTTACTATTTTAATTACGAAGCAGATGGAATAACAACTTTAGACCATGCTTTTCTCGCCACTATGAAAACCAAAGCAGAGCAATATGTTATTTATGCAGATAATTGTTTGCTCACAAAGGATTACATGACAAAACATAACATTGTTTTCAAAAAAATACCAAGAGACATTACTAAATTCTAAACAGTGGAAGAAAACAACAATTTTATTATATACAACAACCCAAACGGTGAAGTAAAGGTTGATGTTTTTGTGGAAGGTGAAACCGTGTGGCTTACACAAAAAAGTATGGGTGAATTGTTTGGAGTAACTAAAAAAACGATTAGCGAACACCTGGGAAATATATTTGGAACCAATGAATTACAAAAAGAGGCAACTGTCCGGAATTTCCGGACAGTTCAGCAGGAAGGTGAGCGAATGGTAAACAGGGATTTGGAATATTATAATCTGGATGCCATCATTTCGGTAGGTTACAGGGTAAACAGCAGCAAAGCTACCCAGTTTAGGATTTGGGCTACACAAACCCTAAAAGAGTATATCATTAAAGGCTTTGTGCTTGACGATAACCGATTGAAACAAGGGCAAACTTTATTTGGTAAAGATTATTTCAAGGAATTATTGCGCAGAGTTCGTTCTATAAGAGCAAGCGAACGCAGAATATACCAACAGGTAACTGATATTTTTGCTGAGTGCAGTATTGACTATGACAAAAACACTGAAATAACAAAGAACTTTTATGCAATGGTGCAAAACAAGTTTCATTTTGCCATAACAGGAAAAACTGCCGCCGAAATTATACATCAATTGGCAAACAAGAAGAAAGATAATATGGGACTTACCACTTGGAAAAATGCACCAGATGGACGGATAATAAAAACCGATGTAATTGTTGCTAAAAATTATTTACAGGAAAAAGAAATTAGCCAACTGGAAAGAACAGTAACAGGATATTTTGATTACATAGAAAGTTTGATAGAAAGAGAAAACACTTTTACAATGGAACAATTGGCTGAAAGTGTAAACAAGTTTCTTACGTTTAACGAATATAAAATATTGCAAGGTAAAGGCAGGATTTCTAAACTTCAGGCAGATAAAAAGGCAGTTAAGGAATACGACGAGTTTAACAAAACCCAAAAAATTATTTCAGACTTTGATAAGGAAATAAAGAAAATAGAAAAGAAAAAATAAGCATGGAATTAAAGCCATATCAACAGCAAGTAATTAATGACCTTTCAATATTTTTGGAACAGGTACAGGAAACTAAAGATGTGAAAGAAGCATTTTATAATTTTTGGGCAAAGCATCCGAGAACAGCTTTATTTCCATTTGCAGGAACTGCAATTGAACCATATAAAAACAATGTGGCAAGAGTGCCACATATTTGTATAAAAGTGCCTACTGCCGGCGGTAAAACTTTTATTGCTTGCAATGCTATTAAAACAATTTACGAAGCCTTTGCTTACGACAAACCAAAAGCAGTGGTTTGGTTAGTTCCCTCTATTACTATTTTAGACCAAACTATAAAAAATCTAAAAGACACAACACATCCTTACCGTCAAAAAATAAATTCACAGTTTGGTAATAAAGTTGAAGTTTTTGACAAGGCAGCACTTTTGCAAGGAAGTGGCTTTAACGCCACCTCTGTAAAGGAACAGTTAAATATTTTTGTTTTGAGTTTTGACAGTATAAGAACAGCAAACAAAGAAGGGCGAAAGGTTTTTGAACAAAATGGTTCTTTGCAATCCTTTGAAAGCCTTTTAGGAAAAGAGGAAGAAATCTCTTTAATGAAAGTGTTGCAATTCTTAAACCCATTGGTGATTGTGGACGAAAGCCATAATGCCGAAAGTGATTTAAGTGTGGATATGCTTAAAGAATTTAATCCTTGTTTTATTCTTGACCTTACAGCAACGCCGAGAAAGAACAGCAACATTGTAAGTTTTATTGATGCCTTGGAATTGAAAAAGGAAAATATGGTGAAACTTCCTGTAATTGTTTACAATCATCAGGACAAAACTGAAGTAATCAATTCCAGTTTGCAATTACAAAAACGTTTGGAACTTCAAGCAATTGAAGAAGAAAAGAAAGGTGGTAAATATATTCGCCCAATAGTTTTGTTTCAGGCACAACCAAAAAATGGTTATGACTTTTTAAATGAAGAAGAAGAAAAATCAAATGTTCAGAAGCTTAAAGAAAAATTGATTGAGTTAAAAATCCCTGCCGACCAAATTAAAATTAAAACTGCAAGCATTAATGAAATAAAAGGTATTGATTTAATGAGCTCAGTATGTGAAGTTCGTTTTATTATTACTATCAATGCTTTAAAGGAAGGTTGGGACTGCCCATTTGCGTATATCTTGGCTTCTTTAGCAGACAAAAGTTCAGCAGTTGATGTAGAACAAATTTTAGGGAGAGTTTTACGCCAACCTTATGTAATGAAACACAATTTTCCCTTGCTCAATTTAAGTTATGTTTTAACTGCTTCCTCAAAGTTCCTTGACACCTTAGATAATATAGTAAAAGGCTTGAATAAAGCAGGTTTTAGCGACAAAGATTATAAGCTTGCCGATCCTGCAATGTTAGAGGAAGCTAAAAAGCAAGACCCATTACAACAACTTTCAGTATTCCCAACAACACAAACGACATCAGAAGATATAACATCGGATATTGACACAACAAGAATTTCAGTTCCATCTGAAACTGCTTTGCCAAGTACATCAGTTTCAGAAATTGAACAAGCAGCAATAGAACAAAATGAAGCATTTGAAAAAACTGTTTCTGAAATTGAAGCAGGCAATTCAACTGTTTTACCTAACGAAATACAAAAGCTCGTGAAAACATACAGCATAAGGGACATTTTTAAAGAACAAGCCGGGCAAATTAATTTGCCACAGTTCTATTTAAAAATCCCTGCAAACGAATTATTTCAACAGAATGAAAATGAACTGCCGTTAGAAAAGGAAAATCTTTTGGACGGTTTTGCATTAAGCAAAGCGGACACAAACATTGCATTTGACAGTATTACTTCCGAACTATACAAAGTAGATTTAGACGAAACAAAAAAGGAACATACGCCGACATTTGTAAGGCTTGACGGGCAAGTAAAAGAAAGTATAATGACTTACATTCTCGACCCTTCGAGAAAAGAAAGCCGTATAAAGAATTTTACAAAACGAATAATGGATATTATCGGAAATATGTATCCAATTCCAGACAAGGAAATTGAGAAATACATCAATCGGATATTGGAAGATTTTAAAGATGAACAATTTGGCGACTTTGCAAACAATGAATACACCTATACAGACAAGATAAAGCAGAAAATAAAATCGCTTTCAGAAACGTTTGCCGAAAAGAAATTTAAAGACTTTTTAGATACAGACAAAGTTTTTATTAAGCCTTCATTTGAGTTACCAAAAAGTATTTCACCTGGCGACACAGCAAAAGATATTGCAAAGTCACTTTACGAGAAAGAAGGAAGCATGAACGGTTTTGAAGAACGTGTAATCAATGAAATTGGTAACATGACAAACATTGCTTTCTGGACACGAAATATCGAAAGAAAAGGTTTTAGGATTAACGGCTTTGTAAATCACTATCCTGACTTTATCATTCAAACAAAAAGTGGTAAGACAATTTTACTAGAAACAAAAGGCGACCATTTAGATGCTGAACCTAAAATAAGACTTGGCGGACTTTGGGCTGGCAAAGCTGGAAACAATTATCGTTACTTCATGGTTTACGAAAGGCGAACTGTTGATGGTGCATATAAACTGGAGGACTTTATCAATATCATTAAGGACATTTAACCGACGCACCGAGTTAGGTATCCCGCCTTTTTTCGGGTATGTTTTTCACTGTTTTATTTTGCGACATTTGCGTGCATTGCGGCTACCTGCTTTTTTGTTATGGCATGTAGGTCGGTATCATTAAATAATTGCCGCAAGTAAACAGGTTACCGATAATAAAAATGCAATTCAATAAATATGGAAGAAAACCCTTCTTTATCACAACCTGATAATTTGTTTTACTCAAAGCCTGCGCAGGTTCAACGCATTACCGCCATTGATTTATTGAGAGCACTTACTATGCTGTTGATGATTTTTGTAAACGACCTGTGGTCTTTAAAAAATATTCCCGCCTGGCTTGAACATGTAGAACGCGGCGTAGATGGAATTGGCCTTGCCGATGTTGTGTTTCCTGCGTTTCTCTTTATTGTTGGTTTATCACTTCCGTATGCAATTGATAACAGGAGAAAAAAAGCTGATAGAGAATGGCAGTTGGTGATGCATGTAATTATGCGAACAATTGCGCTGTTGGTAATGGGCGTATTTCTTGTAAATGGCGAAACAATTAATGCAGCGGCTATGGGCATGCCAAAATATTTATGGTATCCGCTTAGTTGCCTTTGTTTTATTTTAATTTGGAATGTGTACCCAAAGTCTGCAAGCAAAAGTCTTGTGTACACTGCTAAAACAATTGGTCTAATTACATTGATAACATTGGCAATATTGTACAGGGGTGGAGGAGCGGGCAATGAAAGGTTTGCTGTGCAGTGGTGGGGCATTTTGGGTTTAATAGGTTGGGCATACCTGGCAAGCGGTTTAATAACAGTGTTTGCTAAAAATAATTTTTATGCAATTGCCGGCGCATGGATTTTTTTTGCCGTATTAAGTATGGTTTCTCATGCAGGGTTATTACCCCACAATAAAATTATTAGCGTAATACCGGATGCTATTCGTGGCGGTACTTTGACGGGACTCACTATGGGCGGAGTGCTCACTTCATTGATATTTCAACACTACCGAAAGAAAAATAATAATAAGGGTTTAACAATAGTGCTGTTTGCATTTTCAGCACTGCTGATTGCGCTATCTGTTATTACCCGACCCTACTGGAAATTGGCAAAGTTGGGCGACACGCCTGCATGGCTGTTTCTTTGCAGCGCCTTTACAGTGCTTGCATTTTTATCCATCTACTGGCTGGCAGATATTAAAGGAAAGGCCGGTTGGTTTACCATTATGAAACCTGCCGGAACAGATACTTTATTGTGTTACCTGATTCCCTATTTTGCCTATACTTTTGTAAATATTACAGGTGCCTATCTGCCAGCAGTGTTGTTAACAGGTGGCATTGGTCTTTTAAAATCTTTTGTATTTGCCCTGCTGTGTGTACTGGCCACCAGTTTGCTAAATAAGGGTGGCATAAAATTGAAATTATAAATTTTGCTTCTCATGAAATTACGAGCGTGTGTTTTAATTGTTGTTGTGATAGCACTATCATCCTGTACTAAAGCCCAATCGGCAAATGGTAAACAACCATTTAAAATTGTAGGATATTATTCGCTGCAGGCAGCAATGACTGATAGCATAATTACTGTTCCTTTTGATAAGCTGAAGCATGTAAATTTATGGTTCCTTAATCCGGATACGCTGGGAAATTTTACACAGGATTTTTCTGTCCTGCAGCCGTTTATTAATGCTGCTCACGATAAAAATGTAAAAGTGCTGGCGTCTATCGGCGGCGGATCATCGCACCCTTATTACCATACTCTTTTACAAGATGATAATCGGGCAATGTTCATTAATAATTTAGTGTCGTTGGTAATTAAATATAACCTTGATGGAATAGATGTAGACCTGGAAGCTGGTGATATTGATACCAACTACGAAATGTTTGCAGTTGATTTAGCACAAGCATTGAGGTTGAAAAATAAAATGATTACGGCTGCCATTGCAATTTATTATAAAGATGTACTAACGTACAAAGCGCTTGCACAATATGATTTTGTAACTATTATGAGCTACGACCGCACCGGCCCGTGGCGGCCTGAAAAACCGGGACCACATGCTACTTACGCAAACGCATTGGAAGACTTAGAATATTTTGCTGTAGAAAGATTGCTACCAAAAGAAAAAATAGTTTTGGGCGTGCCATTTTATGGATATGGATTTGGCCCCGAACTAACATCGGCTTCCATCAGCATGAACTATGGCGATATAGTAACACAGTTTCCGGGTGCCGAATTGCTGGATGAATTTACGATGCCCGATGGCAAAATTTTATACTACAACGGTATACCCACCATCAAACAAAAAACAATATTGGCAAAAGAAAAGGCCGCCGGTATTATGATCTGGCAATTGAAGGGAGATGCATCCGGTGAACATTCATTGCTAAAAGCTATTAATGAAATTGCAGCCGAAAAACAATAAACTACATTTTATTAAAGCCTGTTTTTGTATTTTAATTTATCGGCAATTACTTCAAGAAGATATTCTTTTTTATCGCTATCATATTCCCAAAACATTACGCCACCAAGATTATATTTTTTCACATAGTCGCATTTAAGCTTTACAGATTCCTCATCATCGTAAGAAATAAATATATTTTTATCAGGGTGAAAAAGGTAAGGCGCACTTGCTTTTTCATCCCAATAGCGAACGAATCCGTTTTTATTAATCACACTATCTTTCAAGTAAGTAAATCCTCCGCCTCGTGTGCCATT